>CAMHDG010000216.1 GCA_946183815.1 uncultured bacterium
ACTTGCTGGAAAAGAGAATTACAGAGATAAAATCAACAGATTTTATACTTCCTCAAACATCACAGAAAGAAATGATTGATTATTCAACAGAAAGAGTAATAGAAAAAGATGGAGTCGCATACAAACTTAATATAGTCAATGCATCTGATATTCCTGATTTTTACGTCTTTGCTCATACAACCGAGGCTGGCTATTCAACGGGCGGAACAAGAGGTGCTAATTTCGCAAACTTTGATATTTTTAACACCCTTAATGATGACAAAGTTATTTGTACTGCATATCTGTCAGCAGACAGAGCAGGACTTATTGACCAGTTCCACCACGCTTTTATTTTTGATGTTAAAAACTCTAATCAATATGTCGCAAGCAACTATGATATATCTTCTCTTTCACGTGATATTGATACTGTAATCGGGAAATATTACAGGGATAAAGACATACCGGACTGGCATGGAATAAATCAATATTCGCACAGAACAAAAATTAGTGACACAATAAAGAAAGAATTATACGGCTCAACAGAAGGGGAAGATGTCAATAAAGATTACATAAGGCGACTTGAGCACATAAAAACTGAACTTGGCGGTCAACCACTTACGGTATCAAAATTAAAAGAAATAGACCCTGAATTTGCAAAAGCGTATGAGATTATATTAACAGACGGATATGACGGAATTTTGGCTAATAAACCCGTAAATGGTATTCATCATAACGAAGTTTTGGTAAGTAACCCTAAAATATCAGCAATAGCAACTGATGATTTAGGCTCACTCCCTGCTGAATATCTTGAAAAAGCACAAAATGAAGGGTTACCTATCGTTGTGTTTAAAAAATCATAGTTCGTTACATTTCTAAATAATTTTACCTAAATAAGCAAATTTTCCTAAAAAAATTACTTTATAAGGATAAGAGTTAAGTATTTATTGGGAATAATTATGCTTGAAGATGTAAAAAACATAGCAAATAACCAAGTTTCTTATGGCGATACGAGGATTAAATCGTCTGATTTTGCATCTAAACCATCATTCAAGGGGAACCCAAACGCAGTTGACAATACCCCATCTGCGGATACTTATCAGGGTCAAGAGTTGCCACCGGAGATGAGTTTTGGTCAAAAATTCATGAAGTATATGGTTCCTACGTGGTTAGGACTACATTTCGGGACAGAGGCTTTTAACAAGGCAAACGGTGGTGAATACGAAAAAAGTTTAGTAGGCAGGCTGGGAAAATTAGGTGACAGAATTTCCGGAACAAGACTGGTAAATAACAGTTTTATGGATAAACTTACCTCCAGCGGAAGAACTCTTAAAAATAATTTAAAAGCCTTCATAAGCAGACACCCTATCTTAAACGCAATGGACAAAACTCCAACAGCACCTGAATGTCCGCTTGTTACAAATTTCCTTGAAACACAGGCAGAAGCAGACTTAAAAGAAGGTGCATCAAAGTTAAAAGATTATTTAGATAAAAACCCTAAAACTTTAAGAGGTGCAGGAGCAACTGATGCTGAAATCGATGCCTTTAAGACAAAATACGGCACTTCTATGGGCAGGGTTAAAAATCAGGGCAAAGCCGTTGAAGAATTTTTAATAAACAAAATCGGTAATGATTTAGGTCATACCAATATGATGACAACCGTTGAAAGACGTGAGGCAGCAATCGCACAACAAATCGAAAGATATAAAGGCATGTTGTCTGATCCTAATCTCAATCCGTCTGCTAAAGACTGGGTGAGAACAAGACTAAACTCAATGTATGACCTTCAGTCTAATTACCGAGCAAACACTCTAAAACGATTAAAATTACAATCTATGGGTGTTACAGAAAAATTAATCAACGAATCAACTAAACACCCTGCGGGGAATGGTGCAAAAATTGAAAAAGCACTGGAAAGTGCAAAAAATTATTCACCAAAACTCGCTCAATTCTATAACAAAGTAAAAAGTATAACCGCTCCTACCTCAAAACTTGGTAAGTTTTTACCAAAAGCAGCAAAACTTGCTATGAGAGGTTTGACATTCGGCGGTGGACTCTTTAACACATTATTCGTTGCCTTCTTTATGGGTGATGCGGTTAAGAATACTATTGATGCTCCCAAAGAGCAAAAAGCAAGTACATTTATGACAGGTCTTATGGAGGCAATGTCGTGGGTAATCGCTATGCCGCTTGCTCTTAAAGGTATGCACGCAGTTAACGGTATAAAGAATTTAGGTAAATCAGAGGCACAAGTTAATACTTTCAAAGATGCGCTAAAAGAATTTAATAAACATGTTAAAGCGGGTCATTATGCTGATAAGGCAGTATATGACAGTAAACTTGCAGAATTACTTGCAAAGAAAAATGTAGGGACTGCACCAAAAGGCTTTGGTAAAGTATTGAGCAAAGTGGCACAATTCTTAAGTATAGGTCTTGAACAGATTTCTCCTTATAAGGCTTCAACCGAAGGGCTTTCTACGGGGGCTAAAATCTCAACTAAACTTGGTAACCTAAAAAGATTTCTCCCTAATCTCGGAAAAAATATTATCGGGTATCCTTTAAGATTTGCTCTTTATATGTTTGCATTCCAGCCTATTGTTGATAAATTGTTCTCTGCTCCGTTGAAGGCAGTATTTGGTGAGCCGTTTGAACCTGAGAAAATCAGAGAAGAACAAGAAAAAGCAAAAGAACAGGCTGAAATGGAAGCAATGAGGAAGAAATTACTCTATCCGGGGGCAACCTTCCTTCCAAACCCTGAAGCAGTAAAAGGGTTAGATAGTCTTGATGTAAACACATTAGCAGACGATAATCTTGTAAAACAAGAACTTATAAAAAAAGGGCTTGCTCAACCTAACGGAAAAACAAGTACTAAAAATAACGGTTATACAAACAGTGTGAACGGAGTTCAAATTGATATTCATCAGGGAAATAAACCATTTATGCCACCTGAGTATGACCAAAACGGTAATAGAGTTAATGTAACCATAAATAACGGACAAAATGAAAAAGACCCTAATAAGAGTGATTACGACACAGTTCCACGTTCATACGTTCCGCAAATAAATTATGAAAACCCTGTTGCTTATAGTGATCCTTTCACTGATCCTACGTATGACCGTAATTATGAAAATATGCAAAAATCAAGTGATACAACCGAAAAATTCATCGCTGAAACTGAAGAAATGATTAGAAATAAGTTTAGAGATTAGGTAAATTATTGTTTAGCGGGCAACGAAGTTG
>CAMHDG010000217.1 GCA_946183815.1 uncultured bacterium
TTTAGATTTACGTTCAAACCCGGGGGGACTTTTGAGTAATGCTATTTTGATGTCTGATATGTTCCTTCAAGGTGGAGGTATAGTTAGTACCGTTGACAGATACGGATATAAGGATACAACGAGAGCAGCAAAAATCAGAATAACAAATAAACCGCTGGTTGTTTTGGTAAACAAAGGTTCAGCATCTGCAAGTGAAATCTTTTCAGGTGCGATGAAGGATAATTGCAGAGCAATTCTTGTTGGTGAAACAACATTTGGTAAAGGTTTAGTACAAGAAATCAATAAATTATCTGATGATGCAGGGGTAAATATTACTATCCAGAGATATTTAACTCCAAGCGGAACAGATATTCATAAAAAAGGAATTTCACCTGATTATGAGGTAAAATTAACGGCAGAAAATGTTAAAAATAAAGACGATGTTCAACTAAAAGAAGGGTTAAAAATATTGTTAAAGGAATTTGGGGAGCCTATTCCTGAATATTTGACGACTCCTGTTGCCAAGGCTAATCCTGAAAGTCAGAAGGCTGAAAGTCAAAAAACAGACTCTCAAAAAGCAGCAGAAGAACATCAGGAAAAAAGAATGTTAGAGGATAGCACAATTCATTTGGAAAAATCTCTACCTATTCAACAAAACATGAAACAATAATTATGATAAAAAAAGAATGGAAAATAATTTCTGAAAATAAAACAAAGCCGCTTATCGAGCGGCTTTTGTCAGTGCGTGGACTTAAAAACAGAACAGAAATAAATGACTTTTTAAAACCGTTAGAGATGAATTTGTTAAGTCCTGATGTTTTTTGTGATATGCAAAAGGCAGTTGACAGAATTGAGAAAGCCATAAATAAACAGGAAAAAATAATTATATACGGTGATTTTGATGCTGATGGTGTTACATCAACATCGCTTATGCTCAGAACACTGACTTATTTAGGAGCAGATGTTGAGTATTATATTCCCTCACGTGAAACAGAAGGTCATGGACTGTCCTCAAATGCACTTGCAGAACTGATGAGTAAGAAAAAAGGCAAATTGTTTATTACGGTTGATTGCGGGATAAGTAATGTTGAAGAGGTTAAATTTGTAAAGAGTTTAATGAGAGATATTATTATAACCGATCACCACGAGGCAGGAGAGATATTGCCTGATGCGTACGCAATAATTAATCCAAAAGCCCCTAATGCACTTGATGAAGGTTTATCCTTAAAAGAGATAAAGTATATGACGTCACTTGCAGGGGTTGGGGTTGCGTTTAAACTGGCACAGGCACTATTGACAAAATTAAAAAAAACAGAGTTTATACCTGAAATTTTACCTTATGTTGCAGTGGGTACTATTGCAGATATTGTTCCTCTTATTGGAGAGAACAGGTATTATGTCCAAAAGGGACTTGATTTAATCTCAAAAGGTACTCACTACGGAATAAAGCGAATACTGGAAAATGCGGGTTATAACAATATCGAAGATGGGATAACCGCAGAACAAATAGCCTTTGGGGTAGCACCACGTATAAACGCAAGCGGAAGATTAGATACGGTAAAAGATGCCGTAACGGTTATGATAGACGATAACAAAACGGCTATAGATTTTGCTGCTATGAAATTAGAGGAATTGAATAAAGAACGTCAGGTAAGATGCTCTGAAATCTTTGCCGAGGCTGATGAAATGGCAAAGAATGACAAAAATAATGTACTTATACTTGCTCACGAAGGCTGGCACATTGGAATAATTGGAATTGTTGCCTCAAAACTTGTAGAAAAATATGGCAAGCCGACATTTTTAATGACTTATTCACCAGAAACTAAACAGTACAGATGTTCAGCAAGAGGGGTTGAAGGCTGCGAGGATCTAAGTCTTTACGAAATGATTTCAAACATATCAGATATGTTAGACGGATTTGGAGGGCATACTCTCGCTGCAGGGTTGTATTTTTCTGAAGAAAAATCTTCGTTTGAAGAAGTTAAAAGGGCATTGATTAATTCATATAACACAATAACAAACTCTGCAAAATTAACTCCTGTATTGAGTATTGATGCCGAGGTTGAGCCACAGGAAATTACGGAAGAATTAGTTGAGCAGTTATCAATTTTAGAGCCATTTGGGGCATCTAATCCATCACCTGTTTTTGTAATAAACGATTTTAAACTCGTTGAAAAAAGACTTATGGGCTCAAGCAATGAGCATTTAAGATTAACGGTCGAGAAAGACGGGTTAGTGTTTAAGGCTGTTTGGTGGTCTGTCGGTGATATCGGGCTAAGACAGGGGGATTCATTGGATATTGCATTTTCACCTCAAATAAATGAGTTTAGGGGTAATAAATCTATCCAACTTATGATAAAAGATATCCACTCTGACTGTTTTGTTGAACAAAATGAGGTTAGGGTGATTTCGTACGATAACCGTAAAAAAACAGATATTTTAGATAAGGTAAACGGGTATTTGAGAGATTCAAAAATTGATTTTTGTGTATTTGCCGAAAAACAGTCAGTAAAAGATAGTTTAAAAAATTATCCTGAAATATATAATCGGATAAAAAATAGATTTTCTCTGCATCAGGCAAACGGAATCATGTTTTTTGATTATCCGCCGACCTCTGATATTATGGCATCTGTAATGGAGCAGGTTAGCCCTGTAAGAATACATTACATGAATTATGATTTGGACAAAGAAAAGAACTTTGATTATATTAAAACAATCGGCGGAATGATAAAATATGCCTGTAATAAGGAAAATGGAAAGTTTGATTTAAGACGTGGTGCTTGTTCTTTGGGCATAACAACAGAGATGGTAGAAGTACTTTTAGATATGTACGAGGACTGTGGCGGGATAAAAATTTCAGACAAAGAAAAAGATAGTTATACAATAGAATATCTTGCCCCCGTACCTGTTGATACATTCCCTCACAGCGAAAATTATGAACTGTTTAAAAATATGCTATCTGACGTATTCAGCCAACGTGAAGAATATTTGACGATGAGTGTGTAAATTATTATTTAGAGGCGAACGTAGTGAGCCGATATTTGCAAAAGTAATTAAGTGACTAGGTGACTGAGTGACTAAGAATTTGGCTAAAAGCAAAAGTATTATTGCCGATTAAAAATCGGCTTGCTTAGTCACTTAATCACTTAATCACCTAGTCACTGTAAATTATTGTTTAACGGTGAAACCGCTAAACAATAATTTACTATGAGAATAATTTGAATGTTCTTTCAC
>CAMHDG010000218.1 GCA_946183815.1 uncultured bacterium
TAAATAGTTATATTTCTCTGTCTATATTGTTAAGATTTGTTAAAAAGAATCTAAACAGACAGAATTTTATATGACCAAATATGTCATATATACAAATTATTATAAAAATAAAGGAGTATATATGGCAAAAAAAAGTATTAAAAGTAAAACAGGTAAAAGAAGAACAGTAGAAACTCATTTTGCGAAAGCGTGTGTTGCAAGAGTTGGAATATTGCTAGATGAGGAAGAAATAGTTAATCAGTTACAGAATAATCAACTTGAATTTTTAGAGAGGCAAAGTAATAACATTACAAAATGGAAATATATATATAATGAGAAAGAATATATGCTGGTTTATAACAAACAATATAAGCAACTTGTAACTATTATTTCTTATAAGGATGGAATGGAAAAAAATCCAAAATCAGATATGTTTTGGTGGATAAAATAAAAAAGAGGTAGTAATGTCAGAATACAAGGAATTAATAAAAAATTTTGATAGAATACGTGATTATATGCGTGAATTTTTTGTATTTGGGTTTAAGACTAGAAACAGTTATGATATAAAAAGTTCAAGAACTTACGATAACGAAAGAAGAAGAATAGAAAACTATCTTTCTGATATTACAAAATGGGATTACACAGACAGCGGAAAAAAAGTTTTTATATCTGTTGATTCTTCTGAAATACCACAAAACCCTTTCTATAAGGCTTATAAATCAAAATCATTCACAACAAACGATATAATATTACATTTTTTGTTAGTTGATATTTTTACTGTTAATAAAGACAAATATTTAAAACTTGATGAAATAACAGAACTTGTAAATGATAAATCTGATTTTTGTTTTGAGCCTCAAACAGTGAGAAACAAATTAAAAGAGTATGCAGATAGCGGAGTTTTAAAAGTTGAAAAAGAAAGTAAAGCATATAGATATTCTTTTAATGATTTGTATTTAGAAGATTTAGGGTTAAGTCAGGATGCTATTTTGTATTTTAGTGAAGTTGTACCTTTTGGGGTAGTTGGCAGTTATCTTGCAGACAGAATGGATATAAAAAATACAAAGTTTTTGTATAAGCATCATTTTATAGTTAATACGTTAGAAGATAATATTTTACTTGATATTATTGATTCGATAAAATCACACAGACAAATACAGGTGGAAAATTTTAGTAACAGAAATAAAAAAATGAGAATTTTCAATATTTTGCCTTTAATGATATATGTAAGTGTTCAGACCGGCAGACGTTATCTTATAGGGTATTCAGGAGGCAGAAAATTCTCTGTTTACAGACTTGATTATATAAAATCTGTAAAACCAAAAGAGGTTGATGACAGGTTTGACAGTTTTTATAATGAGTTAAAAAAATGTTTTGATTATTCGTTTTCAACGTCTTTTCTGATTGATTCAAAACCTGAACATTTTGAAATGACTTTATATATAAATGAAGATAGTGAACAATTTATTATAAACAGACTGGAAAGAGAAGGAAGGGGCGGAACAATAAAACATATAAGAAGAAATATCTATAAATTTTCACTGGATATTTATAATATAAGTGAAATAATGGCTTGGGTAAAAAGTTTTACCGGAAGAATAGTAAAAATAAAATCTGATAATAAATCGGTTATGGAATTATTTTATGATGATGTAAAAAGAATGAAAAAAATGTACAACTAAACAGAGGTAAAAATATGAACAATTTATTTTCTGAAATATATGGCTGTTACTATAAAGTAGTAGAAGAAATAATAAAAAATTCACCTGTTACGGAAGATGAAATTCGTGAAATAGTGAAACAATGTGGTTATGAAGAAACATGTTTTCATTTTTTTCCTTTGTTAAATAAATTACCTTTTTTAGAAAAAAAGGGTGATAAATATTATTCAACTTTAGAAATATCAGAACAAAAAAAGAATTTTTCTTTTCCATTAACAAATATAGAAAAAAGTTGGTTAAAATCTATTGTACAGGATGAGAGGTTTCCGTTATTTGTTAATGGGAAAACGTATGAAAATATTGTGAAAAAATTGTCTGATATTGAGCCGTTATATGATGAAAAAATGTTTAGATATTATGATCAGTATGCTGATGGTGATGAGTATAAAAACAAGTATTATATAAAAAATTTCAGAATATTATCAGATGCAACAGACAAAAAGATACCTGTAAAAATTATTTATCAGAGCACAAAAAAGAATAAAATTTCTGTTGGGCATTATATTCCAATAAAACTGGAATATTCACAAAAAGATGATAAATTTAGAGTTTATACAATAAAAATATCTGATGGTAAAAGGTTAGACAGTGTGTGTCTGAATATAGGAAGAATAATAGAGGTAAAACCGTCTAATAAAACTTACAAAGGAAAAATTGATGTTGAATTGGATATGAAAATATTTGAAAGACTAGAGCATGCAGAGATTGAAATATATAACGAAAGAAATGCAATAGAGCGGTTTATGATAGAATTTTCCACTTATGAAAAAAGCAGTGAATTTGACGAAGAAAATAATATATGTAGAACAAAAATTTATTATCATAAAAAAGATGAAACAGAAATTTTGATAAAATTACTTTCTTTCGGTCCAACGTTGAAAGTAATTTCGCCCGACAGGTTTGTAGAACTAATCAAATATCGCATAGATAGGCAATATGATATGGTTAAAGGTAAATTATTTTTTAGCGGGGGTAAATAGGGGTAATATAAAATAAGAAGAACCTCTCCTACGGAGAGGTCGTAGTTGTTTAAATTTGCTGGCAAATTTATTACAAATACGGGAGAGGGTTAAATAACTAAAACGAGGTTACTTACCCTCTCTCAAATTTCTAAATTCACTGCAAGCAGTTCATTAAGAAATTTCTCTCTCTCCAAGGAGAGATATATCTGCTTCGCAGATAAACAATAATTTATCTTCGCAACTTTTTTTAAATGATTTTTAGATAAAGGTAGATTAAGATAAAAATATAGAATTGTAATTTGAAAATTTAATAATAATAGTAACTGATAGTCCAAATAATATCGTACATGGCTTTCCGCATTTTTTGCTGAAGTAGTAGGGATTAACGACCCCACAGTTACTAAATGAGTAATCGAGAAGCCCGAAAAACTACGTATTGGGCACGCAGAAATGCGTGGTATAGTGAGGTCGTTCTCACCCGATTACTCGCCCTTCGGGGCAAATGGCTCTGTAGCTCAGATGGTAGAGCGTCGCACTGAAGAT
>CAMHDG010000219.1 GCA_946183815.1 uncultured bacterium
AAGGAGAGGGGCTTTTAACGATTTATATATTTACCCCCGATAAACAATAATTTACAATGCCGTATGTATCTTCTCAAACCCCACAAAACTCACTTTTACGTCAAACCCCCGATATAATTTGTCCGTTTCTTTGTCTTTAGGTTCAAGGGTAATTCCTGCAAAATAACCATCATTTTTAAAACATCTTCTTATTATTTCATTCATTTTCTCTGGTTTTTGAACTTCACCTTCTCCGGAACATCTGACTAACAGCCAGCACTTATTCCCCTGCCCGTCAAGAAACCAAATCTGAGGGTCAATTTCTAATGTATCCTGCCACGATAAAATTTTTCTTTTTTTTACAATTAAATAATTGATAACAAAATGAATAGCAAAATTATGAAGTTCCCAATCTGACATTTCTACTAAAGAGTTCGTGGCTATTTGTTCGGGGATAATTTCTTCTCCGGAATCGGTATTATACAAATTCCAACCATCATGAAGCGGTCTAATTTCTTCCGCTTTTGGTTCATGCGGGTCTTTTACTACAACAGGGAATTTACAGGGGATAAGATTATACGTTCTTGATGCATACAACTGACGTTTCACAAATTCTTCCGGCAGATAAGACTGACCATGTTCATCAAGAATATCTATTATTACAGAGAAAATACTGCTTTTATACATAAAATTCATGCTGTCAAAGGTAGGATAGGTGTATTCTGCCCTTACCCATTTGCAATTATTTAAAATATACATGTGGGTTTGTATCTGTTCTCCTGCAATATTACGGCAAAAAAGTAACAAATCGCTCGGAGTTATAGGTGTAACTTTTTGACTTTCTTTTGATAAGTCCTTATATTCCTTACTTATATTCTGATGGACATGCCTGTTCATCTTGTCATTATTATCACCGAAAGGGTTAAGTATTTTATCGAATAATCCCATTACTTACCCTCCTTATTAAACAGTTTGTCCCATATAGTTCTTTTCTTACTGTTTTTTTCGACTTTTGCAAATACTTCTTCAAAAGTTTCGATAGGAACAAGGCTGTAACCACAGTCTTGCGAAAGAACGCCACCCATCATAAAAATCTCTTCCTGAGGATAACGTCTGCATATTCCGGGGCGTGTTTTGTGTATTTTACATAAATGGGTTTCAGAATCTAAATTCTGACACTCAAATATAAGTCCTATTTCGTCTTTTCCCATAACTTTTAAATAGGTATAAAACCTGTGTTGGTGTTTTAATTTTTCAAAATCTTCTTCATTTTGAATAACACCTTTTGCGTGTTTAACATAAATCTGACGGCAACATCTTCCACAACCCTTACAGTTGCCTATGCGATAGTATTTCCGACCCAATATCTTTGTGTAGTAGAATTTTTTTATTTTAGTAAACATCAATAAAATTGTAGCATAAGGACAGAATAAAACCCATCATTATGAATTTTATTAGTAATCATTACAGTCCTAAATCATTCAAAAGTTGGTCGTTTACAGAAAGTGATGACAATACCTCTGATTCATATTCACTCATAATTTCAGGGTCAGAGAATAAATCTTCCACCATTTTAATATGAGAATTATCCTCTAAATCAGAGAAGGCAAGTCTTGTAAACTTTGCTATATCGTCACGTTTTTGTTGTTGTTTCTTTTCTTCCTCAATAATTTCAGGGATATCTAAACAAAAGTTTGAGTGGATACCCTGATAATTTATAGTTTTTGCAAAACTATCACCTAAAATCTTGTCAGGTTGCATCTTCTCATACATTTGAGATTTAGCGATTATGTTATCATTATCCGAATTATTAAATAAATTGTTTAACATTTCACACTTCTCCCTCATAAGTATAATATGGTATTCATGCAACAATGTCATCAACTAAATGGTGTATTTATATTATACAACACCTTCCCATTATTTGTGATAATATTAAAAGTGTAAAGTAAATGGAATTTAGAGGATATAAGGTTTAGCCGAACCGAGATTATGAAAGATAAAATAATAGCATTGGTAGTAATATTGTTGATAACCCTTGCAGGAGGGTGTTTTATCTATTCAAAAATATCAGAAAAAAATGATATGTCCGAATATTCCGCAGGTTTAAAACTATACCGGCAAGAAGAATATCACAGTGCCTATAAACATTTTGGCAAAATCTCTTTATTTTCAAATATAAAAACTCCTGCCTTGTTCAGACAAGCACGCTCTGCCACACTGTTAGGAGATATAAAAGGGGCAAAAAGAAATTATAATCTGTTACTTTTATTATATCCTCATTCTCAACTTTATGTTGTCAGTGAATATAATCTTGCGATGTTGCTTTATGAAAATGGGGATAATTCTGCAAGAAAACATTTTGTTCATATAATAAAATATTACCCCGATACAGATTATGCACTTGCGTCAGAATATTATGTTGCAAGTATCGATATGAAATCTGCCCAAAATACTAAATTTTATTGGTTAAGAAAAGATCTTAAACACAAATCATTAAACCACTTTATCAGATACGTAAAACTTTCGCCTGACGGCAGATTTGCTCAACAATCAATAAATAAAATCAAAAAATTGGGGATAGCAATATCGCATAAAGATAGTCTTGCTCTGGCAGATTCTTATTTCAAACGTGAATTGTATCAGGAAGCATCGGCATATTATGCTGATTCCCCGCTTAATCTGGCATGGGCAAAATACGCAAAAAATGAATACAAAAGAGGAAACTACCCTATTGCTAAAACATTAACTGAAAAAGGACTAAAATTATTCTCAAGAACGGTTGACAGACATGATATGTATGATGCAATAGATGGATATGTTTCCCTTTCTGACAATAAACTTGTAACTATAAATTATCTTTTAACTACTTATCCAAAATCACGATGTGTTGATTATTTGTTATATCTGAAAGCAAAATACTCTGATGAAAATCAAAGGTATGCAATATATGAAAAACTGTACGATAAGTATCCTGACAGTGATTTTTCAGCGGAGGCTTTATATGAAACTTTTTATTCACATATATCAAAAAAGCAATACGACAAGGCACTGTTGTTAGGGCATAAACATTTAAACCATTTTAAAAAAACAGATACCGCACCTGCGGTTATGTTTTGGATGGGGAAAATTTATGAACGTAAAAACAATCCTACAATGGCAAA
>CAMHDG010000220.1 GCA_946183815.1 uncultured bacterium
GAAGCCCCTCTATTCACTATTCACCATTCACTATTCACTGTAAATTATTGTTTAGCGGTAAAACCGCTAAACAATAATTTACATCTATCCCCTTCTCAACAAGTCAGACAATTTTACGTCTTTGCTTGCAATAGAACCTTGATTTATTGAAAAATCTTCTTTAGGCTCTTTGAATTGGGATAAGCCAACCTTGTTATTTTGTCCGTTCTCGATAAATAATGCGTTTTGGATAAATGTTACAAATTTTTTCATGATAGTATCTCCTGATTATATTATAAATGTTTTTTTTTGTTTTATATCGTTCAGAAAAACGAATTTATACTAAAGACAATTTAGTATGATAAACTCAATTCTTCATTAACGATTATGATATAATTTAAGAGAAAGAAACGGGGATATAAATTTGAAATCTGACTACGAACAAACAATAGATAAAAATTTTGATAAGGCTTTGGAATTATGTTCTAAATCATATTCTAATAAAGATTTGATTGAACTGCTAAAAACAGGCAATATAGCAGAAAAACAGTTCGCCTCATTAGAAATAGATGAACTGAAAACAAAAGATGATGCAAAAATTTTTATATCTAATCTAATTAACTGTGATGGCAAAATTAGGGAGGCAGTTGCACAAAAGTTTTCAGAATTTGTCACAAATAAAACATACAGAGAATATTTTTCCAATTATCCTGATATTCTGGCTAAATCAACTATTGATATAAATGCGAATATATCAAGAATAATTATAGACGGACTGGCTTTAATGAGTGATTATACAAACTTTGGAGAACAATACACACAATATCTGATTAACTACATCTATGAGGCTTTTAACGGGCTGGACAAAATTGTATTCAGAGATAAAAAATACACAATAAATAAGCAACTTTTCAAACTATACTGGTGTTTAGAGGGGTTAAATAATTATTATCAATATGTTGATAAAGATGTATTATTTAAAATATTGGAGAGGACACTGAAAGAGAGTGAATATACAGTAAGAGAAAAATCTGCTCAAATTATAGTCCAACAGACTGACCCCATATTTAATTCGTTAAAAGACGAATTAGAAGCGGACAATAATTATTATGTAAAAAGAATATTAAGCAATAAAAAAGACGGATAAAAATCCGTCTTTTTTATTTGGGCCCGGAGGGGTTCGAACCCACGACCAAGGGATTATGAGTCCCCTGCTCTACCGCTGAGCTACAGGCCCAAACCTGTAAACTTAATGTAACATGGAGATAAGGTCATGTCAATAAACTAACGCTCAATAAGTTCAAATTGCGGATATTCAGAGCCTTTTGGGTATGTTTTTGAGGCTGATTTCAATCCATTCAACAAGACCTCATTTATTTTTACCACAGAACCCGAATTTATAACATCACTCTTTTGGCTATTTTGAAGAGTGACAAACCCTTGCCCGCCATCAGCAATATAAGAATCTATTGCACACTTAAACTTTCTGTCCGTCAACGGCTTCATTTTATCATCGAATAAAGGTTTTCCATCAATACAGATTTGAGTCAATTCCCAAGCCTGTTTTTCAGGACTATCATGTCCTTCTATTCTCATATTATTTGAACATTGAAGAAATTTAGGGTTACTGCTTCCGTAACCGTTCGATTTCAATGCATGTTGGAATACTTCTTTCAACTCCTCTGCCGATAACTCAACCGTTTTTACAGGTGTTTCTGCTATCATTGTTTTCTTAAAATCATAATTCGTTATATATTGATTAGGCTTATAAAACAAAGGCTTCATTAAAAAACCTGTCGAAAGAAAAGCCACATCAGCATCTGCAGTTTTCTTCATTTCATCTGCAAGAAAACTACCTAAAGGGCATGGTTTTGAATAAAGTTTAGGTAAATTCAAAGTGTAAGGAACAATCTCGTCAAGAAGCCCCGTTTCCTTTTCATAATCTGAAAGATTTTTCTCAAATACAGGATTAATTCTAATTCCGCCATTATCAACCATTTCAACGTCTGATACTTTTTTAACACCTGAATTATTTTCCAGTGTCATTTTATACATAGAATCACAAAACGAGCGTGGATAATAAATATTCAAACTCTTATCGGGCGGCACAAACTCGTGGTCATGCCCGCCAATTACAACGTCAACATTAACCCCTCTATCCTTGCAGGAATTTACTAACTCTTTGCTTACCGGCATGTAGTCATGGTTTAATATAACAACATTATCAGGTTTCTCTTTTTCAATAGCCGTAATCACTTCATCCAAAACCTCCGACTGTTTTTTTGGAACTAAACCAAATTTTGAGGTATTAATGTTATCAATACAAAAACCGGTAACAAAAGTTTTATCACCATCTCTGTTGACTACTGAATAAGGTTTTATCCAATCGGGACGATTACCGTCTTTTTGAAAAACATTTGCACAAACTGTTTTGATACCCTTTTGTGAAAATGTTTTGACAGTATCTATAAGATAGTCTAACCCTTCTTTATTGAACCCAAAGTCATTATTACCCAAAGTCATAACCATCTCAATATCAGGCTTTGCCTCTTTCATTTTAATATAACAGTCACGTTCTAATTGACGGGGGTAAATACCTTTAAATATATCCCCGCAGTTAAGAAACAAAACATTTTTATCAGTTTTAGCCTCGTTCAATATTTTAGACAAAAAAGCACTTGTCTTGCGGGTTTCCTGATGGGAATCCGCTATAGCATAAATTTTTGTTTTGCCTGTAAAACTGTTACTACTACCGCCAATTTGCATATAATCTTTCCCTACACATCTATTATAAAACATAAATACTGATTTTTTTGCTAATAATGAACCAAGAACAAGCGGTATGATATGACAACTTTGATTTTTAGACATTACCGTCACAAAACTCAAAAAAAACAGAGGAACAATAGTAATCAACCATTTGTTCCCCTGTTCATCGCTTTTATTTTTTTATAAACTCTTATAATGAAGATATGCTGTTCTTCATTGAGTTTATCTTCTTCATGTATTCAAACATTATTTGGTTTGATATCTCATCAGGCATGTTCAGGAACTGTACCGTTGCTTTATCACCATGGATTTCTTTTACCTTTGCCTCTACATCAACATCAACATCATTCAACTGAAGTTTAACCGTTGTTTTCTGACCGACTTTTAAGTCGTTA
>CAMHDG010000221.1 GCA_946183815.1 uncultured bacterium
AGGAGAGGGGCTTTTAACGATTTATATATTTACCCCCGCTAAACAATAATTTACCGAACTATCCCTTCAAGCGTAGTAATCGCTCGGTCTGATAAAATTTTATTCTTTTCTTTTTTATTTTTTCTAATCTTTTTGGGAATATCCATTTCTTTGACTATTGCCCAATTAGAATTAATCGGCTGGAAATGCTTTTGCTGAGGCGATGTTATATAATGGGTCAGAGCACCCAGCATTGTTTCAGTAGGTAACTGCAATAATGGTTTATCCGTCATTAAACAAGCCATATTTATCCCTGATAGCATGCCTGTCGCTATAGATTCGGTATAACCTTCCGTTCCTGTTATTTGACCTGCAAAGAATAGCCCTCTTCTTTCTCTGCTCTCTAAAGTAGGATTCAAAAGTTCAGGGGAATTGATAAACGTATTCCTGTGCATAACACCGTATCTCATAATATTTACCCCTTCTAACCCCGGGATTAATGATAAAAGTTCTTTTTGGGCACTCCATTTTAAGTTAGTCTGAAATCCTACAAGATTATACAAAGTTTTGGCTGAATTATCCTGCCTTAACTGGACAACTGCATAATTTATTTTTTCTGTTCTTTTATCCACAAGCCCAACAGGCTTCATTGGTCCAAAACGCAAGGTATCAACCCCGCGAGATGCCATAACCTCGATAGGCATACAACCTTCAAAAACTTTCGCATCTTTTTCAAACTCTTTTAATTCTATCCTTGGAGCATTTATCAGATAATTATAGAACTTTTCATATTGCTCCTTGTCCATTGGACAATTTATATAAGATGCCTCTCCTTTATCGTAACGACTTGCATAAAAGGCAACATCGAAATTAATACTGTCTTTTTCGACAATAGGTGCAATAGCGTCAAAAAAGTGCAGATGCTCTGCCTTTGTAAATTCCTTTATAGAGTTTGCAAAACTGTCACTTGTCAAAGGACCTGATGCAATAATGACATTCCCGTCAGGAATTTCTGTAACTTCTTCATTTACAACCGTAATTCTGTCATTTGATTGAATTTTTTCGGTTACGGTTTTAGAAAAAAGTTCCCTGTCTATAGCAAGAGCATTACCGGCAGGAACGGAACATTCATAAGCAATTTTAATGAGTTCGCCACCCATTATTTCCATCTCTTTTTTAAGTAACCCGCTTGCGTTTGTTACATCAGATGAGCCCAGAGAGTTAGAACAAACAAACTCAGCAAAATCAGAACTCACATGAGCCCCCGTCATTTTTTTAGGACGCATCTCATAAAGTTCTACATCTATTCCTCGTTTGGCAAGTTGGAGTGCAGCCTCTGAGCCTGCCAACCCGCCACCGATTATTTTAACCTTCTCCATAAAATAATCTTATCAAAAATATGATTAGGGGTAAAATATTTCTCATAAATAATTATAGTTAGACAGGACAAATTGAAAATATGTAATTGAAAATTTTTAGTCATTAAGCCCCGATATATTTATCTTTGGGAGAACCGATACAGAAAAAGTTATCGGACTAAAATCTGCCGGAACATCAAAATTTTTAAAAATGTTACTAAATAAAGGTATCATAGAACCTGTAAAAGGACACGGAAAAGGGAAATACAAATTTTCAATATAATATTTTAGGGAACTATATACCTAATTAATATTGCCTATACCCTTACTCTTCGTTTTTACCAACTTGGTTTCTGCCATGTTCTTTCGCATAATACAATGCCTTATCGGCACATTCTATAAGTTTTTGAGGCGTATCACCGTCCTGCGAAAAAGTTGAAACCCCTAAACTGATGGTAATATTAACCTCTGTATTATTATTTACTTTCAACGGAGTTTTTGCAACCGCATCACAAATTCTCTGTGCATTTACCATTGCCTCTTTTTTTGTGGTTTGAGGCAGAATTATACTCATTTCCTCCCCACCGTATCTGCATACATAATCTGTTGCACGTGTGTTTTTCTTTAATATTTGTGCAACCGTTCTCAAAACAGCATCTCCAACCTGATGCCCATAAGTATCATTAAACTTTTTAAAGAAATCTATATCAACAATAATTAAAGAAAATTCCTGTTCGTAACGTCTTGCCAAATCTAATTGTTTCTTAAGAGTATCTTGAAAATATCTGTGATTATACAACTCTGTTAAACCGTCAGTTGTTGCAAGCCTGTACTGATACTCAAAATCTCTTGATTTTAGCAAATATTTTGCAAGATACGATATTGCAAATGTCAACAACGTCACAAATAATGGAACAACAACCTCTATCCATAAATTGAACCAACTCATTACATAATACGATGCCAAATAATATGCGGATGCCAACAATACAGTCGATGTAGTGGCAAAAATTGCTGATGTTGATTTAAACACAATAAAACTAACCGTCAACACCAAAAATAATATTATTAAGGCATTTGTAGTTGCTGACGATTTTTTAATAAAAGAATTATCAATCAAATTATTCATATATGTTGCGTGGATTTCAACCCCGGGATATATCTTATCAATAGGAACGCTCTTTGTATCGAATAAACTCGATGCAGTTGTACCAACAAGCACGATTTTATCTTTAAAATCATATTTTTCTATTGTTTTATCGCCATCAATAGATTTTATTAATTTATGGAACGGAATATTTTTATAAGTTCTCAATGATGGGCCATACCAGTTTAAAACGACCTCCCCTGAACTTGTCACAGGTATTTTGCTGTTACCCGCAACCAGAATTGAGTTATCCTCAATAATATAATCCGTTATATGTTTCCCATTGAGTATATCCAAACCTGCCATCAAGGTTAAATGTGGATAATACTCCCCGTTATAATATGCAAACATCGGAACTTTTCTTATAATACCGTCCTCTGAACGATTAATATTTATCATCCCAACCTTTGTTTTAGAGTTTAATATTTGAGGAATAATTGTTCTGCAATTAGAAAACCCGAAATTTTGCTCAATATCAACCCTCTTTGAATTATTCACAAGATTAACCGACATTCTTTCAGGTAAAACAACCGGAGTCCTGACATCTGCCGACTGGTTATCAAAATTTATTGCAGTATAAACATTACCATACTTTTCCATCGTATTTGCCAGCATATTATCTGCCTTAATATCCGTTTTAAATGACTTAA
>CAMHDG010000222.1 GCA_946183815.1 uncultured bacterium
TTACTTCTATACCTATGTTAGAGAAATCTCATACTTTAGGTGGAGATAAATTATTGTTTAGAGGCTTAAGCCTCTAAACAATAAAGATGCTAGGATGCTAGGAATGGTAAGATGCTAGGAACTCTTTACTATTAAGATTATTTCTAAATTTTCCTAGCATCCTAGGACTCCTAGCATCCTACCATCTTTAATACCGCTAAACAATAATTTAAGTAATGTAACAAAAAAATCACACGTTGAAATCAAAAAAAAGAATAAGTCTTTATATTTATGTAGAGAGAAACAAAAACGAGGTATTTTTATGAGATATGATTCACCTGCGAACCCACCTATGTATGACTTTGGATTTGGAGCACCGCCAGTATCATTTGGAAACTACTCATTTGGCACTGTGGGCAACACACCGCAAAGCATGACAATGAACGGTTCAATATACGCACCGGAAGGGTCATATTTGGGAGCATACGCACTTGTTATGCAACAAGATGCATTTCGTGCCAGTCTAACGGCTAATTCAAGAAACCTCTTCAGCGGATCAGGTGCTAATTTTTCATTAGCAAATTCGCATGTTGATGCTTTCGTTCCTACTCTGCCTGCAGCAGACAATAGCGGGCAAACAAGCGGCAGCACCGGAGCAGGACAGCAAACCGATGGTCAAGATGCAGGGGGAAAATATACTTACACAGTTGACAGTAACGGAAACATCACTTACAAAAGACCAAACGGAACAAATTGTCCTGTAACAGAATTTAGACAACACGCTGGAGAAGATGAATTTAAAAAGGCACAAAAGGCTTCTGATGCGATTAAAGGTCAACAATCCTAACTGATAGGAACATCTATAGGTTGAGCGAGTATAACCTCAAGAGTAGAACCCTTGATTAAAGTAACCTCGTCACCTTTTCTGAATATATCAATTACGCTATCACCTACAAGATAGCCAAAACCACCTATACCACCTCCTATTGCACATAGCGGGGTGGTTAAATATTGTAACCCCGGAAGAACATTTTGCGCTTTTCTTCCAAAATTAGTTGATACTTTCACGATATCACATGTTTTTGTCCAGTTATCCTGTAATGCCTGACCGTAACCTAATGTTTTATATATGCCACCATCATAAGTAACTGTTTTTAAATTATATACACTCAAAGCAATAGGTAACTGCCTGCCTGTCGGAGTAACAACGTGATCAAAATCAAGGTATAAAACAGCACCACGAGATAAGCGTCTTGAGAGTTTAACTTTTTGGACACAACCTCTGATAACTGAACCCGCAGGTAACACCACCTTATCGTCTATTTTTTGATCATTTAATAACATCAGATTAAAAGAATCACCCTCCTGACAAGCAAAAGTGTCAACTGTCTGTAATAATTCCAATGACAATCTTGTACCAGCCGGTATTCTCGCTGTTTTTGCGTTTGCCTTGTATGGCAGTGCAAATGTTATATTCATTGTTAACGTCATAAACGCAAGTAGTGTTGCTAAAAATCTCATATTGCCCTCTATTCTGTTTCTCTGATAAAATTATATCACGCAGGGTTTTTATTTGCAATTTTAATATATATTTTAAATCTGCTTATATTACCCTGTTATCAGGATATTTGGCTAATTTATCCTACATATTTTCAGGTTATTTAATAATTAGAAGGAGTCCATTATGAACAAAAACATTGTTATTTTAGTTTTAATCTTTGTAATACCTTTATTCGCATACTTTATGCTATCAAAGAATAATCAAGGGTCAGTATCAGTTGCGAACCCAAACAGACCACACGTAATTAAATTTACTTCCAATATGTGCGGTGAATGTAAACGAGTTGAACCCGTTGTTAATAAAGTTATGACAAAATACCAAGACAGCGTTCAATACACAGTAATTCCTGTTCAGGTAGAAAACAAATATAATCAGGACATGATTACCAAATATCGTGTAACACTCGTACCTACTATTATATTATTAGACAAAGACCAAAAGGTTACGAAAAAAATCGAAGGTTATGTTGACGAAAAAACACTTGATAACTACATAAGGAATATATGTAAATGATAGATATAGCAAACTATTTCACAACACAAAGTGCAAGCGGGCAATTTCAGTTAATATTTATAGCGATATCATTTTTTGGCGGGCTACTCGCCTCAATTTCACCATGCTCGCTTGCGATGTTACCTGTCGTAATAGGATATATCGGTGGCTACGGCGACAACGACAACAAAAAAATATTTTGGCAGTTAATGTCATTTATCCTTGGTTCTGCCATTGTTTTCAGCGTTATCGGTGTTATATGTGCAATCACGGGACAGGTTTTTAAATCATTTGCAGGTGACTACTTTATATTATTAATAGCATCTCTGCTATTTGCACTTGGACTAAACCTTATCGGGATACTTGATTTAAACTTTCCGACTCTGGTAAACAAAATACCCCAAAACAAAAACAACTCAAAATTCATTTATCCGCTTATACTGGGTACTATTTTTGCGATTGCAGGCACACCTTGTTCAACTCCTATTCTTGCAGGGATAATGGGGTTTGCCTCAATAACCAACAGTATTATTTTATCAATAATCATGCTCTTTGCTTTTGCTTTGGGACAAGGGGTTATTCTTGTTGTTGCAGGCATGTTCACTAATATAATCAAGAAATTCGGGAACATAGTTTCAGCATCTGAAATAATGATAAAAACATCAGGCGGACTTTTATTACTTGCTTCCGTTTATATGTTTTATAAAGTTTTTTCACAATTTATTTAACAAGAATTATTACTCTAAACTTATTTATAAAAAAATCAAGAACAATGTCCGAATTTGACATAGGTATGTGAAACAATAAAAATAAAAGGAGGACATACTTATGGCAATGAATGAATACTACTGTGAATACAAGACGAAAAGTGGTCAACGATGCGGAGAAGTTATACACGCATGGACAGCGTTAGATGCAAGAATTATCATCGAAAAACGCCCTGATTTTGCATACCACTATAACTATCCTGAAAAAATAAACTAGGAGTGCTCATGGATTTTTTGTTGTGGTTAATTATCGGCTGGATACTTTTTGGCGGAGATGATTAGGTAAATTATTGTTTAGCGGGGGTAAATATATAAATCGTTAAAAGCCCCTCT
>CAMHDG010000223.1 GCA_946183815.1 uncultured bacterium
TTCTAAATTCACTGCAAGCAGTTCATTAAGAAATTTCTCTCTCTCCAAGGAGAGACAAATCGGCTTCGCCGCTAAACAATAATTTATCCATGCTATAATAGACAAAAAAGGAGAAGAATAAATGCTAAAAGGTCCGTTTTTAGACAGAAATTGGATGGGGCAAAACCCTGATTACAGCACATCAGATATAATTATGATAGGACTACCCTTTGACGGAACAGTATCTTATCGTTCAGGCTCACGTTTTGCACCCGAGCAGATAAGGCTCGCAAGTTGGGGGCTGGAAGAATATTCTCCTCGTTTTGATAAAGAACTGGCAGAGTGCAACTTTCACGATGCAGGTGATTTAGAGTTCCCTTTAGGCAACACTAAAGCATCTCTTAATTTAATAAAAGAAAATACGGAACAAATCTACAAAGACGGTAAACGTATCCTTGGAATAGGCGGAGAACACCTTGTAACCTACCCTGAAATAGAGGCTGTTTCTAAATTTTACGGTAATGATTTAGCAATTATCCACTTTGATGCCCACACTGATTTGAGAGAAGAATACCTTGGTGAAGAACTCTCTCACTCTGCCGTCATAAGATTATGCACAAAATTTGTTAACCCTAAAAACATAAAACAAATCGGCATTCGCTCCGGCATGAAAGAAGAATGGGATTTTATGGGCGAAAATGGAACTTTAGTTAAAAATTACAGTGATTTAGACAGTCTTAAAAATAAAAAAGTATTTGTAACAGTTGATTTGGATGTATTAGATCCGTCTGTTATGAGCGGAACGGGCACTCCTGAAAGTGGCGGCATGACATTCAATGAACTTATGGGATGGTTTGAATACATAAAAGATTTTGATATCGTAGGGGCGGATGTTGTGGAACTCTCTCCTGATTATGACACCTCAGGCTGTTCTACCGCAGTTGCAACTAAAGTAATCAGAGAACTGCTCATGATTATGTAATGTTCATAAAAATTTAGGGGAATTATATGTTATACAATAAAAAAGACTGACATATTGCCAGTCTTTTTTGCTAATAAATATTCCGAAAACTGATTAAACAGCCTTTTGTACTTTACCTGCTTTTAAGCAAGATGTACATACAGTCATTTTCTTTGTAACACCGTTTGCACTAACTCTGATTGTTTGCAAATTTGGAGTTTGTCTGTGTACTATTTGTTTATTTGAAAATGTTCTTTTTGCTGCCTTAAGTGGAGTCTTACCACATATTTCACATTGTTTTGACATAATAAGTCCTTCCTTTATAACTAGTGTAATATAACCATATCGTAAATATAGTTTTATTACAAGAGGGAATCACAAAAAATGTTAAAAATATTAAGTTAATAAAAATTTTTTCAAACAAAAAAACGGAAAACTAATTGTTTTCCGTTTCTATTTATAAATTTTGTACTACACCTCAACATATTCTCTCAATTTACTACTTCTGTTAGGGTGGCGTAATTTTCTTAAAGCCTTTGCTTCAATTTGTCTGATACGTTCACGAGTAACACCAAACAACTGACCAACTTCTTCTAATGTTCTTTGTTTACCGTCATCAATCCCAAAACGTAATCTTAAAACATCTCTTTCACGAGGTGATAATGTTGCCATTACATCAGCCAAGTCATTTTTAAGAAAATCTTGTGAAACGCTCTTTTGCGGAGTATCAGCAGACTCATCAGGAATAAAGTTTTCTAATCTTGAGTCTTCTTCTTTACCGATAGGAGTTTCTAACGAAATAGGTTCCTGAGCAATTTTCTTGATTTCTCTGTATTTAGCAACAGACATATTCATTTTTTCAGCAACCTCTTCATCGGTTGGTCTTCTTGAAAGTTTCACTGTCAATTCTCTTGTGATTTTAGTAATCTTGTTGATAGTTTCAACCATGTGAACAGGGATACGGATAGTTCTCGCCTGATCAGCGATTGCTCTTGTAATAGCCTGTCTTATCCACCAGGTTGCATAAGTTGAGAACTTGTAACCTTTTTCGTGGTCAAACTTTTCAGCCGCTCTGATTAAACCTAAATTACCCTCCTGGATAAGGTCTAAAAATAACATGCCACGACCTACATATTTTTTTGCAATACTTACAACAAGTCTTAAGTTTGCCTGTACTAATTTTCTTTTTGCTTTATCACCGTCTGAACCGCCCTTCATAATCTTTTCAGCAAGTTCAATTTCCTCATTCTTTGATAATAATTTTACTCTGCCGATTTCTCTCAAGTACAATTTTACAGGGTCTTCTACTGCTAACCCTCTTGGCATATCTATTGGTGATGTTATTAAAGAGTTAACCTCATTTTCCTCTGCGTTAACATCTTTTGAAATAAAATCATTTTTCTCATCTTCTTCAAAATCAATGATATTCAAATTGTCTTCTTCTAATACGCTAATAATTGATGAATTGTTTGTGTCCATTAAAATCTCCATTACTTCTACACAAGGTTTAAACCCTGTAATTTTTCGCTAACCTGATAATTTAGTTGTGCCTCTTTTAAAGAATTTTGTTTGTCTTTTCAAAAGACCACTGGCATTATTTACTGTTTATACGAATTTGTCAATTGTAAAATTTACAATTATTTACAATTTTTCGGCTATTTAGACGAGAAATTTACAATTTTAAGCATGAAATTACGAGAATTTATCCAAAAAACTCTTTTGCAAGAGCCAATTCTTCCTCTTTTGTTAAATCAGGATTATCAAGTTTATGTTTAAGAATATAATCAAAACATTCGGAATATTTTTTTGAAGGTGCTATTCCCATTTGTTTTAAGTCATCCCCTGTTATTTTAATGTTTCCGTCAAGTGAGAAATATCTTAAGCCTAAATCACTTTTTGTCACAACTGTATATAACAAAATCGCCTCTTTGCTTTTATCATTAAATGATTTATATATTGAATAATTATCAGATTTAATATTTAAACCTGACAAAGTTCTATAATCGTCAACAATTTTTTGTTCTTCTTTTGTCAAAGGCAAATTTTCTATATCTTCATGCCAGCCAACGTAAACCAGCCAAATATTTTTTACGGGATAATCATTTATAAGATTTTCGATATTATAATCAGGAATTTTTCCTGAATTTTTACCAATTAATCTATATATTTTTTGACTGATAAATCT
>CAMHDG010000224.1 GCA_946183815.1 uncultured bacterium
CAAAGGAGAGGGGCTTTTAACGATTTATATCATTTACCCCTAAACAATAATTTACACTTGAAAAATATCCATGTGAATGCTAAATTAAGAGCATAAAGTATCAGATAAATAAGGAGTTATGTATGGGTTGCGACAGAAAAAAATGTAAAAAGGCAGTTAGAGAGGCTTTGAAAGTTTTAGGGAAAGATAATTTTGTGTTAATAATGCATGGTGGCAGTTTCCCTGCAAAAGACGGTGAAGATACCGGATTTGGGTCAATGAACTCAACTGCGGGACACGAGGTTATAGAGTTTTTCCAAGGTTTGTTTGATGCTATTCAATTAGGACCTGCAGGAAAAACTAAATCTTCAGATTCTTCTCCTTATACGGGTACAATTTTTTCCGGTAACCCATTGTTTATTGATTTAAAACAGTTAACTACAAAGGATTGGTTTAATATTTTATCCGAAGAAACTTTTAAAAGAGTAGTTGATAACAACCCTCAACAAAATAAGGGTAAAACAGCATATTCTTACATTTTTAAGGCACAAAACGAAGCACTTAAAGAAGCATGGAATAATTTTAAAAACCAAAAGAAATTACAAAAAGAGTTTGACAAGTTCAAAAAAGAAAATTCTTTCTGGTTGGATAATGACTCATTGTATGAGGCATTGTCGATTGATAACGGGAATGATTACTGGCCTGTTTGGGAATCCGACTTGGACAAAAATTTGTTAAACCCTAAAAATGATGAACAAAAAGCAGAGGCTGAAAAAAGAATATCAGAAATCAAAGAAAGATATGCTGACGATATCGATTTCTATAAGTTCTGCCAATTTGTTCTTGACAGACAATTACAGGAAACAAAGAAATTTGCTAAAAAACATGACATGAAGATGATTGCAGACAGACAAGTTGCGTTCTCTGACAGAGATGCGTGGGCTTATCAGTCTTTGTTCCTTGACGGTTGGTGTTTAGGCTGCCCACCTGATTACTTCTCAAAAGATGGTCAGGCATGGGGATTTCCTGTTATGGACCCTGAAAAGATGTATAACGAGGATGGTTCGCTGGGTGAAGGCGGTATATTGATGAAAAATCTTTTCAAAAAGATGTTTAAAGATAACCCCGGCGGAGTTAGAATTGACCACATTGTAGGTTTAATTGACCCTTGGGTATATAAATCAGGCAAAAAACCTTTACCTGAGCAAGGTGCAGGCAGACTGTATTCTTCTCCTTTACATCCTGAATTATCAAAATATTCTATTGCCGGGGCGAATGATATAGATGAAACCTTAGAGCCTGATAAGGAAAAATATATTAAGACTCTGTCAAAAGATCAAATAAAAAAATACGGTCGTCTTATTGAAAAAATCGTTATCGGGGCTGCAAAGGAATGTGGTTTAAACAAAGATTCTATTGTATGCGAAGATTTAGGAACTTTGACTAATCCTGTTGATGCGGTTATGAAGGAATACAAATTACAGGGTATGAGATTAACCCAGTTTGTTAAACCTGAAAAAGAAGATCATCCTTATCGTTGTAAAAATATTGAAGAAAATGTTTGGGCAATGGTTGGTACTCATGATAATGAGCCTATCGCTTTTTGGGCAAGAGATATGGTTGAAACGGAAGAGGGGTATCACCACGTTAAAAACTTGGTTGAAGATATGTTCGCAGAGGCTGAAAATAAAGATGAGTTGATTTGGAATTTGACCCACGATGCAGAATATCTTAAAAAAGTTAAACTAGCAGAAATGTTTGCATCTAAGGCAAAAAATATTCAAATTTTCTTTACGGATTTATTCAAGATTGATGATGTTTATAACAAACCGGGGACATCAGGAGATGCTAACTGGTCATTAAGATTACCAAATAACTATCAAGATATGGAAAAACTTAATATGAGAGAAATTCTTGCGATGGCGATTAGAGCAAGAGGCAGTAAATTTGCTCAAAAACATCACAAAGTGTTAGAACATCTTGAGAGTTAAGCGGAATATTGCCATTAAAGCGTTATGAGTGATGATGAGAAATAAAATAATAAAAATTTTATTAGTTTTGATATTGTTTGTTCTTCCGCAGTTTGCTTTTGCGGAGGAACAAACTGCTGTTATCCCTTCTGATGCAAAATTAGAGTATAACCATGGAATAGATTGTTATAAATTGGGTCAGTACGAGGAGGCAATAGCCTCATTCCGTACGGCAATTAGACTTTGTCCCGACTATATTGATGCGTATTACAATTTAGGCTCGTTGTTAGATTATTTGAAGCAGGCAGATGAGGCACTATCTGTTTTTGAGCAAATTATATCAAGAAAGCCAGATGAGTATGAGGCAATTTATAACGCTGCAAAATTAAGTGCACAATTAGGCGATAAAGCAAATGCCACAAAGTATTTGGAAATGATACCAAAATCAAGCGGGTATTATTCCAAGACTGTTGATGCTTTAGGCAGATGTAATGTTAAACCTCAAAGTGTAAAGGTGAATCCTTCAAATAAAAATCAGACTCCGGGGTGTTATCCGAATATAACAAGTCCGACCGGTGTAACCTCTGACAAGTATGGTAATTTGTATGTATCAAGTTTTACTGATAATGCTATATTTAAAATTCAGCCCGATGGAAAACGCATGCTTTTTTATAAAAGTCCTAATTTAAAAGGCCCTATTTCATTGTCCAGTGATTCAGAGGGAAATATTTATGTCGCAAATTACAACGCAAACAATGTTTTAAAACTTTCTCATTCAGGTGTTTGTACTGTGTTAACAAGTGATGTAATTCAACCTTATGGGGTTCATGTTGACGGGAATATTCTTTTTGTTGCATGTCAGGGAACTAATTCGGTTTTGAGGTTGAAGATTAAGTAAATTATTGTTTATCTGCGAAGCAGATATATCTCTCCTTGGAGAGAGAGAAATTTCTTAATGAACTGCTTGCAGTGAATTTAGAAATTTGAGAGAGGGTAAGTAATAGTTGGTTTAATAAATAATTGAACCCTCTCCCCAACCCCTCTCCAAAGGAGAGGGGCTTTTAACGATTTATATATTTACCCCCGCTAAACAATAATTTACAGTGACCAGGTGATTAAGTGATTAAGTGACTAAGCAGCCGATTTTTAATCGGCAATAATACT
>CAMHDG010000225.1 GCA_946183815.1 uncultured bacterium
CTACTAACCCTGAACTTATCCTTACCGCTCGTGGTATCGGGTATATGTTCCAAAGAATTAACTAGGGTTATAAATAATATTTTTATAGAAAAAAGCGACTTTTGAAAGTCGCTTTTTTGTGTTTATTATTTGTAAAAAATATCGGTCATAAAATGGTAGGAGGTGTTGCTCTCCAATTCCAGCTTCCGCACTGACTTTGATAAATTATGTATAAAAATCTCTATTATACTAATAATCCGATTGCTAAACTCAAAGCAAAACACATTATTTGAACAACTGTATATTTTTTAAGAGTTTCGTATTTTACAAGTTTGCCTATTGCAAATGGTGATAATACGCATAAAAGCGGGATAATGTACCATAAATTACGAATTATAAGTAAGCCATATATTGATATCAAACCAAAGGTAACCATATATAAAATCATGCTCCCTGCAAGAGTATATCCGTAAACTGCCTTATTCTTCGGATTTTTAAAGTTATACAAAAGTCCGACCAATAGCATTACTATTGCCAGTAAATTTATAATCAGTGCTGACATTATAATTATACGCATACAACCTCTTCTTCGTTTTTAGCAGAAACAAGTTCGCTCAAAAATTCGTTAACTGTATTCATTACTAATTCTTTTTCGTTATCATATAAAATCATGTGGTAACTGTCGTTTAATTCAACATATTTTTTTATCTTTGAGGACACACCGTTCAAAACAACTTTTGCCCCTTTAATACTTGATAAATTATCATACTTTGAATGAATACAAAGTATAGGACAATTAACTTTTTTAAGATTTTTTCTTACATTTTTAGACAGTTTTAACAGTCCGTCAACGCAGTTAAGCGGGTAATTATCCATTCCAATATCAACTTTTGCGGTAAGTTTAGCAAGACTTTTTCTTGTTCTCTCGTTTTTAACTCCAAAGCAATCGTCTTCAGGGAAAGTGTAATAAAATCTTGTGATTGTACTCAGGGCAAAAGGAAGCAAAGATATTGTCCAAGGGATACAAAATCCGTCTAAAAACAGCGTGGTCGATAGCGCAACAACTCCTGTAATATCATCGTTATTTTCTGCTAAATAAACCGCCATTGATGCACCCAGACATAACCCTGATACGAAGAACTGATTATAGTTTTTTCTTAATTCGTCATATTTTTCCTGTGCAAAATTACACCAATCGACCCAGGTTACTGTTTCGATTTCGCTGATTCTGTCACCATGCCCCGGGAAAGAATAGCAAAAAACATCATACCCGTTTTTGAACAAAAAACTACCATATTTTCGCATCTCAAACGGACTACCTGTTAGTCCATGGAATAACAGAACGGCTTTTTTATTTTGCTTGTCTTGAATTTCAGTATGCAGTAACTCGAAGTCGATACTCTGTGTCACTACGACAACCTCGTAAATAACTGATCAAGCAATGACAAAGCCATATCTATTTCCGCATAAGATATCGTAATTGCCGGAACTAATGTAATTGTATTGTTATAATGGCTACCTTTGTTAAGAATTAAACCGCATTTTTTGCCGTTATAAGATAAATCACCTTTTAGTCCTTCTGCTAAAATATTGTGTAATAATTCAGGGTCAGGAGTGTATCCGTCTTCTGTTACACATTCAATTCTTAACGCCAAGCCAAGTCCGTCAACGTGACCGATACGTTTATGACGTTTTTCTAATTCTTTTAAACCATCCAAGAAATATTTACCCTTGTTTGCAACTTCTCTTTCAAAATCGCCTTCTTCGAGGGTCTTCATAACCTCATATCCTGCTCTCATACCGATAGGGTTATTACAGAAAGTTGAGTGAGTTCTGCCGTTTGGCCATATTTCAGGATTGATTAATTCTTCTTTAGCCCACATACCACCAAGTGGATTTAATCCGTTTGTTAACGATTTACTAAACGTGATTACATCAGGTTTAACATCATAGTGTTCTATTGCCCACAATTTACCTGTTCTGTAGAAGCCCATTTGAATTTCGTCATCTACAAATAGTACACCAAAATCGTCTAAAACTTTCTTTAATTCTTTGAAATAGCCTTTTGGTGGAATAATATATCCGCCTGAACCCTGTACCGGTTCAACGAAGAATGCGCCTAAAGAAGCCTCTTTTGAAGAATGGTCATATAAACCTGCACAGTTATCTTCAAATTCACGTCTTAATTGTTGAACACAATAATAGTTACAAGAGTCGCATTTCTTTCCGTATGGACATCTGAAACAATATGGATATGGAACGAAATGTGCCTCGTCAGCAAAGTGTCCGAACGCTTTTCTGTATCTGTAACCTGCTGTTAAACAACTTGCACCTAATGTTCTTCCATGGAAACCACCGAAGAATGAGAACATTCTGTTTTTGTGTGTGTAGTTTCTGACAAGTTTTAAAGCATCTTCTATAACTTGTGAGCCACCTACGTTAAAATGAACACGTCCTTTTCTTCCAAATCTTTTAATATTTGCTTTTGCTATTTTTTCTGATAATAAAACTTTGTAGTCATATTGGAAATGTGAAGAAATTTGTGGTAAAGTGTCTAACTGATTAACAACAGCATCTCTGATTCGTTTGTTTTTATAACCCAAGTTACATGCTGCAAACCACATTTCTAAATCCAAATATGGAACATTTTTTGAATCGTACATAAATGAACCGTTACAATCTCTAAATACTTTTGGGTTAGGTTCTGCGTGAATTTTATCACCGTATGTACAGTACTCTTTGTCGATACTTGCTAATTCTTCATCTGATATATCAAGTCTGTTTAATTCTGTTGATTCTTTACTATTGATTTTGTTTAAATTGGTTACAAGTTCTTTTTCTAATATTGCCATAATCTCATCCATTTATTACATATCTAACATTACACATAAACCATGATACCGCTAAAATTTTTAAAATAAAGTTTTTTACAATAATTTTTACAAAAAAAATTAACAAAAAATTATAAATTTTCACTGCCGAAAATCCACTTTCTCTCACTATATATAGGCATGGAAAACGAAAAGTCGTTTTTCACGAAATCTTATATGTAGAGAGGGCAAAAATGACAGAAACAAAAACTGTGTTAAACACCGAAAAAT
>CAMHDG010000226.1 GCA_946183815.1 uncultured bacterium
AGTTCATTAAGAAATTTCTCTCTCTCCAAGGAGAGATATATCTGCTTCGCAGATGAACAATAATTTCCCTCTCTTCCCAAAACAAAATTTTTAATATACAATATATATATGGCGAATTTTGTTGATAAAGATAAAATAAAAACGATAGCATATTTGGGTAAAGCGGGGTCTTTTACAGAGATGGCGAAAGATTATTTCTGTGAAAAATATGGGCTGAACGCTTATCAGATGCCATTTAGAACAATTAAAGAAATTATTGATTATGTTGAAGATGATAAAGATTCTGTCGGTATTATCCCTGTTGAAAACGCTAAAGAGGGTATAATAAGGGAAACAAATGATAATCTCATTAATTCATCAAATGTAAAAATATTATCTGAAACGATTTTGCCTGCTAACAACTGTTTATTATCTAAAAACAGTGAAATTTATAACATAACAGGGTTAATAGCCCCTGCTCCTGCTATGGCAAGATGCAGACAGTACATCAAAAACGAACTCCCTATGCATCTAAACATTGTTCATACCACAGATACAGAAGAATCAGCAAGATTATTAAATTCGTATAATTTAACCTATGCTATTATTGGTACGGAAAAAACTGCAGAGATTTATAATCTTAATATTCTTAACTCTAATATTAACGATGATAAGGATAATCAAACAAAATTTATTATGGTCGGGAATATGGAAACCGAGCCTACCGAACACACTACCTCAAGTATCGCAATCGCTCTTCGTGATGCTCCGGGGGTGTTGTTTAAAATTATTAAAGAATTTGCCGACAGAAAAATTAATATTACATATATTCATACCACTCCTTCTAAAATGGAAAAAGATGAATATATATTATTTATAGATTTTGATGGTCACATAAAAGAACCTCATATTGAAGAAGCAATAGAACACGTAAAGCAACATATTAAATATTTTAGATTTATGGGTTCTTACGAGAGAATTTAAAAAATACAGAAGGTTATATGAGAAAAATTTATAAAATTTTTTGTGTTATTTTTAGTTTATTTTTATGGTTTCAATCTTGTTGTTTTGCAAGTAATACCACTCATTTAACTGATACGCAAATAATAAAAAAAATAAAAAAATTAGATAAAAAAATAAAAAGAAATCCTAATAATTCAAAATTATTAATACAAAGAGGATTTATGAAATTTTGTCTGAAAGATTATGGAAGTGCTTTGGAAGATTACACTCTCGCAGAAGATACAGAACCAAACAACTCTGATATTTTTTACTCAAAGGGGCGGGTATGGTTTGAAAAAGGGAAATACAATTATGCTCTTGAAGAGTTTGACAAGGCTATAAAAATAAATCCGAAAGATTCAAAAATATATTTAAGCAGAGGGCTTACAAAAGAAAAACTCGATGATTTAGACGGAGCGTTAATTGATTATAATTTAGCAATCAAATATAACCGAAAATCACATGCTGCTTTGATAAACAGAGGGATAGTTTATAGCAGAAAAGGTTATTATGAAAAAGCAATATCAGATTATGAGCGTGCATTAAAATTATGTAAATATTCGCCGGATGCTTATTACAATTTAGGTCTTACAAAATGTAGTATGGGTAACTATGAAGAAGCGATTGAAGATTTTAATAAATCTATTGAGCAAAATGCGAATAACGGAATGGCTTATTACAGACGTGGTCAGGCTTATTTAAAACTTGATAACCAGCAATTTGCGATAAGTGATTTTAAAAAGGCAAGACAATTTTGTCCTAATAATGATAAAATAAAAGAAGATTATGAAAAGTTAAAACAAGAGTTAGACGACCTTTTGAAAGAGGAAAAAATCTATTATTAAATGAGAGTACAAGATGGCAGTAATAAAGAAACTAAAGTTTTTTAATAAATCAAAAATAAAGGAATTAAGACCATTTTTGAACGATGAGGACGATAATCTTTTTATTGATATTTTGACAAATGGGTTACCGGGGCATCTGCACTATTACTTGCCGTTAAAATATAAATTATTGCCGGAATCATATATGCTTACTGACCATAATCACACATTAGGTTTGATTAGTGTAAATACATTTAGCGGAAACTATAGAAAAATAAATATTTCTCAATTATTTTTCCTTGAAAATGCCTATGAGGTTGCCCAACAACTTATAGAGTTTGTTGTATCGCAATATGGTGCGATGGGAGCACATTCTTTTTATGTACTTGTTGATGATACTCATACGGAATTATCTCAAGTTTTTCTTAATAATTGCGGGTTTAGAGAATGTTCGTATGAACAAATTTGGGAAGTGCCAAAAACTTCTTTCAAAAAATGTAAAAATATAAAATACAGAAGATTTAAAAATTCCGATGTCAAAGAGGTTTCAGAGATTTATAATGATTCTGTATTTCCTCATTTTAAGCCTGCTATGTTAAGAGAGGAAAAAGAGTTTTATGAGCCTGTTTTTTCGGGATTAAAATATGCCAATGAGTATCGTTATGTCATAGAAGAGCCTGCAACATCAAGAATTATTGCTTACTTTAAGATTTCTACTGCCGATAATGAAAAATATACGGTTGATTTTAATTATTCAAATGGTTATGAGGTTGATTTCGATACAATCTTATATTTTGCTACCCGTGAGATTTTAAGAAGAACAAGAAAATTTAAACTATTTATAAAAATGAAAAATTATATCAACACCAACAAAGCCCAGAAAGAATATTTTAAAGAGGCAGGTTTTAATTGTATAAGCACAAAAAATCTTTATGTAAAAGATTATTTTAGAATAGTAAAAGAGTTTTCCGAAGAAGAAAGATTTGCCGTTTTAGGCGGGTTACATAATAGTCCGTCATTTTAGTAAATTATTGTTTATCTGCGAAGCAGATATATCTCTCCTTGGAGAGAGAGAAATTTCTTAATGAACTGCTTGCAGTGAATTTAGAAATTTGAGAGAGGGTAAGTAATAGTTGGTTTAATAATTGAACCCTCTCCCCAACCCCTCTCCAAAGGAGAGGGGCTTTTAACGATTTATATATTTACCCCCGCTAAACAATAATTTACAGTGAATAGTGAATGGTGAATAGTGAATAGAGGGGC
>CAMHDG010000227.1 GCA_946183815.1 uncultured bacterium
AAAATATGAATATCCAACATTAGCAGGTCGAGTTTATTAACCTTACAATAACATTGATGTTGACTTGGTAAAGCCGACCTATTTACTAATATTTTACAGACAATAGTGTGCATAGTGCTTTATTCATAATTGTATATAATTCCTTATTTTTATAGAACATTTATTCCACAAAACATGCCAAAATATTTACTTAAACTTACTTAATATGGGTGTTCAAAAAATTTTTGTTTGGTTTTTATTTATCATATCAACGACTTTGGGAACAAAAATGAACAACATTACTCTATCGTATTCAGGTCAACAATACGATAAAACAAAAAGTATATTCAACACATTCCCCACAACCAAAAAACTTGGGGGAAATTTGCCGTTAGGAATATCCTCACACAAAAAAGACGAACCCCCAAAAACCACATCAAACAAAGGCGCTACTGCATTACTAATCGCAGGCGGCGGGTTATTATTCTTATCTAAAGGGGTTCAAAAAGGCGGTAAAAAGTTACTAAACGGGTTGAAAGACCATTTTGAAGGTCAGTTTTATAAAAATTATATTCTTAATAATGAAAAAAAATCTTCGTTTTATGAGTATTCCGTAAGAAAAATAAACTCATTTATCAAGAAATCAGAAAGCATAAACAACATAACATCAGTAAAAGATATTTTGTTTATGAGGACAATGTATCAAACAAAACCAACGAAAAAGATACATCAGGGCATAACAAAGTTATTCGAGCAAACCTCAAGAAAGACAGTAAAATCTGCCTATAAAAAAACAAGCAGAGATTTTAATACAATGAGTGAATCGTTTGACAAACTGGATGACTACCTGATAAAAACATGTGGTGACGAAGTCGTTGAATACAAAGGAGTAAAAGCCACAAAGAAAGAATTTATCGAAAGAGCAAAAAATTATAGAGAAAGCGTCAAAATAGTTGTTGATACATTTATATCAGACGAAACACAAGAAGCAAGATATAACTACATAAAGAAATCCACATCAGAACTTTATTCAAAATTTTGGGATGAATCGTTCAAAGATTTCTGGTCAAAAGACAATAAATTCAAACGAAAAGAGATGTGGCAAACATTTATTGCATCCGAGCAAATCAAGGACAACAAGACTGATTTGGCAGAAAATGTTGCCTTTGCAAGAAATATGTTATCCTACACAGACACAGAAAAATCACATTTTGTTATCGGATACATAAAAAACCTTAACAGTATAATATCCCCCGAAGATACCGAAAGCGTTGAAATAATGAAAAGGCTGGAATGGTTCTCAAAAGATAAAATATACCTTAACGATGAAAAAGAAACTTTCCTCAAAGAAATTGATAAACTTGATAAACATCAAATAACACAAAGTAAAGACGAGAATGTTGCAAAAACACAACTCAAGGACAAAAACACCAATATCCGATTATTAAGAAACATAATAACGGACAGTGCAACAGGCGAATTGCAGGATATGATAGATATTTACCGCAAAATAGCACCGTTTGAACTTGCGAAATCAGGTGCAATAGACTCTGCAAACAAAGCGGTTAAGTCGTTTGATAAATCAGTCAAATTAGAGGTAGAAGAGTTTTTTGACAAAGCAAGAGATTTAGAACTGGGTTCAGCGCCAACCGATGTTCTGACAATTTTAATATCCTGCGGAATGATTACCTACGGTTTAGATAAAGCAAAAGGCTCTGATGAAAAAGCCTCTGTAATGCTTAAATCAGGTATTCCGATAGTTGGTGCGGTTGCCACATCACTTATATCTGCTACAAAACTTATATCAGGCGGAAAATCACTGGCTCTGGGGTTTGTATCAGGGTTTGTTCTTAACCGTATGGGTATAGAGGCAGACGATTTCAGAAAATCATTTTTTAAACAGAAAAGAACAACGTAATATCACTCACAACACCACAGATTTAATTTCTTAACGATATTTTTCTCTCCATTCTTCTATCATTTTATTTGTTTTTAGTCGTTCTTCCCTCTGTTGCGGAGTTTCATCTTTATATTTTTTGCGTTCGGAAATAATAGTTTTCACAGCAAAAAATGCCACAACAGAAATAATGAATAAAAAGATATAGAGTTTATATTCCCAAATCAATACCAACAAAATTATCAGAAAAACCCAACCCAAAAGGCTCATTATTGCACCACCAATGGAGAACCCGCCTGAACTCAATAATAATAATGCGATTGCTGTTAAATATAATGTCATAAATCTCTATCCTGTAATTTTTTCTTAATCATATCATAATCGCTTATTATGACATATATGGACAAAGTTGTTTTAACAATAAAAAAACATAGTAATGACATTTCTGTTACAGACATTTTTATCATTAGTACTGATTTTATTAATAAACTGCATGACAGTTATGCCTGCTTTTGCAGAGTGGAATGAATATCCGGAGCAAAATACAAACCAAAATGTTGAACAATATACAGAACAAAATAATGATCAATATACAGAGCAAAGCACGCCGGTTTTGTCATCAGAAATAGAAGAGGAAACCATTTATTTGAGTCCAAAGAGTACCTTTGTACTTGAATTAGAATCTGATATGGATATAAACGAAACCAATAAAGATGATGACATATATTTTAGTTTGGTTTCAAAAGTATTTGCATCAAACGGGATGCCATTGCCTGAACATACACGTTTTGTAGGTAAGTTCAAAAAAATAAACAAAAGTAAACCAATGTTCAAAAGAGCAAGAGCATATATCATAATCGACAAAATAATATTTCCAAACGATAAAGTATATAACTTAAGAATGGAGCCTAAAAACGGGAGTGATTTAAAATCTTCACAATTCTTGAATACAATAAGAGCAATTCCTGCGGGTGTTGGAATTGTTGCATTTTCAGCAATCAGTGTTGCAGTAGTTGCCATTGAATCAGTAACAGTTGTGGGGCTTGTTGTAGTTCCAAGAACATGCAGAGGTTTTGGACTTTTAATAAGTTCCATGGCAAAAGGGCTTAATTATAAGATGAAAGCAGGAAACAAGATTGTGTTCAAACTTGACACCCCTGTAAGTGTTCAGTTAAGCGATAT
>CAMHDG010000228.1 GCA_946183815.1 uncultured bacterium
AAAGATACAATATGCATCAGGATATAATACACCATAAGAGCATTGAGCCAGTCTTCTTTTGACCAAATGTCATCAGCCATAGTTCTTATGCTCTCTTTATATTCAACATTATCAGATTTTGAGATTTCCTCCAGTTTTTCCAGCGGGAACTCATAAGGTGACATAAATTCTTCCGGGTTAGAGCATTTATTTACCTCATCCCAAATAACCCTTTCGAGATTTTTATACACATCCAAAGGGATTCTTTCCTCTACGGGACTTATATTTGCTAACTTTCTTTCTTCCAAATCTAATCTCTTAATTGAAATACACACTTACTGCAATGTGCTTTAGGTTGTAGTACCAAATTATCTTCTAAATCGTACATTTTTTCGATTTTAACCACCAGAGGCTGTCCGCATTTAGGACAAGCAATCTCTTTTTCGTGATTAAGTATGCGATTACGTATGGACATAATCACATCCTCGCTTACAATAATATCCTGATACCCTCTCTCTAACGCAAGCAAATCATCTAACGAGCAACGTAAAGCCTTTGCCAGTTTTTGGCGAATAGTAACGGGGAGGAATAAATCCTTCCCCGATTCTATATCTTCTATAACAGATAAATCAATGTTAGCCCTTTGTGCCAAACCTTTAGCAGACATACCTAAATTGTCACGTGTTTTTTGAACAAAAGATGCTAACGTTTCTTCCATCTCTGCCCCCTATACCTGATTCATTAAGTATATTTTGTATTCAGCAGGCATCAATTTATTCATTGTAATTTCTGTCATTGGCTCTTGCAGATTTTCAGGGACATAATCAGTTCCGTCAAATTTATATTCAGCCATTAACTGATAATCACAAGGAAGAACAATCGTTTTATCAAATACTTCTCTGCCTTCTCTTATTTCTGTATAAGAACTGTCGTTTTCTTCAACAAGGAATTTTTCGGTTGGAGAAGAATAATTAGCCATAATAAGCAAAGAGTCTTTTGCTCCTGTTTTTGATATCTGCCAAGCAACAAAACCATCGTCATCCTGTCTTATAATATGAGCCTCACCATCAGTGATAATATCGCAATTCTTAACAAATCTGTCAAGAGCATCAAATCGTTTATAGAACTCTTCATCACAATTTCTGGTCATTGCAATTTCAGAGCCGATAACTGCTTCTATACCACGTTCAGTATAAGACTCATCACCATCAATATATAATACGGAGCGTTGAGCATTTCTTCCTCCTGGGAGAAATTTATACTTGAACCATTTGAATAAAGCCCCATCTCTGCCTAATTGTCCGGGGTATCTATCAATCGCTTCAAACTCGCCATCTTGATTATTGTATGTTTTTAATATTGATAACGGTGTTTTGTTTGAATCTAACCCAATATTATAATTAGATAACTTTAAGTTATCCTCAACAATAGTTTCCGGAGTTTTTGAACTTTGAGAAACTATATCATTCCCCCAAAGTAAATCGAATCCCATATCCATGTGATACTCTTTATAGAAATCGTCCCATAACATATATTCCGCTAAGGTTGCAAAATATAAAACGTTTTCTTTCATTTCTGAATTGAGTTTGCCTAAAACATGACGTGGAGCACGATAACTGATAGGAACACCATCTTTTTCAGAAACATCATCAACTATGTGGTCAATGTGGTCAACTCTGAAACCGTCAAAATTAAAATATGACTGTAATTTTTTCATATAGTTTATGAAATAAACAACTACATCGTGATTTTCCTTCCCATTTTCCAACTGAACGAAATAGTAAGGGGTTTGGCAATCAAGGTTAGCGAAATCAGAAACATCTTTACCTTTGTAGTCATAATGTTTAAAAATAGGGAAAGATGCACATTCACTCATTCTGTCAAACACAGGAACACCGGAAGAACACCATGCACCACCCGGAGCAGGCCACATCCCTTCGTGAATAAGTGCCTGAATCATAACACCCTGATTTTGGATTTCATTTTCTTCTAATCGTCTGCTTGTTCCTGCAACTTCTGCAATAATTGATTTTACCTTTTTCACAATTCTGTCCTGAATGTTTTTCTCTAACATTTGTTCTGAAAGGTATTTCTTTTCATCAATCAATGCCTCATCTAATTTATCATATAACCCTCTGTAATAATCAGTCAGAGTTGCACTGCCTGTTCTTAAAGAGGTTTTGTAAATCTCTTTAACAAGTTGCATATCGTCATGGTTTATATCATCGTTTTCTTTTTCCAGTTCAAGTGCAATTTTATCAATAGAAACATCTAACTTGTCAGTTAAAGCATTGATATCATACCATCTTGCAATAAACGGATTAGCAAGAACCGCCTTTGAAAAACGACCTGTTTGAGGTAATACATCATAAATAACAGGGTGACCTGCAAGTTGAGCAAAGTTTATAAATGTTCTAACTTGTTCAGTTGCATCAGCACCCGTTAATTCTTTCAACCTTGCATCTTCAAGAGCAGGGCTTGCTTCTGATGATGTCGGCAAATAAGCACATCCAAAATCACGAGGATGAAACGGAATTAAATAAACCGTTGTATTAAATATCCCTGCACTCAAATTCCCCGTAGGTAATATCGCCAACTGTCTTAACCAATTAATCATAACCCCTGTATGTTCGGCTGAATTGTCACCTAAACCTGCAAGGTTAATCAATTTTATATCATGTCCTTCTTTTTGTATCCATTTTGAATTAGTTACATTGTTACGAGCCAAAACACTGGAATTATTGAATTTTAATTCTCCGTTTATCAACACCCCGTTTTGTTTCCATTTTTCTTCCACACATAAAATTACCTCTTCATCAGATAATTCGGTACACGCTTTTGAATAAGAATAAGGAATATAACCGTATTCATTCATTAAGCCTAAAAGATAATTTCTTCTACCTTCTTCGATTGATTCGGGATTGTACAAGGTTTTTAATTTTGAATAAAATTCATTAACTGCCTGTGCTCTATGCAAATCAGTTTTCTTTTTAAATAAAAAATCTAGCATAACAACATAACTCCTTTTTTTGAATAATAGCATA
>CAMHDG010000229.1 GCA_946183815.1 uncultured bacterium
CTCCGGATAGAACTTTGAGGTTTTGTTCTTTTTCAAAAACTTTTCGTAAGATTTCTTGTAATCAGGGTTCATTCTGTTCCCGTTTGCAATATCAAACACGGGGGTGTTCTCTATCCCGAAAAGATATATAGACCTGAAGCCGATTTGCTCGAGTTCCACATCTTCTATAAGGACAAAATCGGGATATTTTTTCATAAATTCTTCCGTAAAAATCAGGTACTCACGAATTTTGTCGGGGTTAACCATCAGGCCGCCATCTTCGACCGTTCTCTGATTCTTTTCTAGGAACATCAGCCAGAGGTAATATTCCCGTGAAATCTTATTCTTATACTCGTTTGCGATGTGTTTGTAGTTGAGTGCATAGTAATACTCGCCTTCTGCGGGCAGTACCTGTATCCAGTTGTTTTTGTAATATTCGTCCTTCGGGTTAATTTGCTCGCGGTCGAGGTCGTTTAGTTTGAAGGTCGCTTCTTTATATTTGTTGTATAGTTTGGTGAAACTCTTATCGCCACCAGTGAAAGACTTTATTTCAGGCGCAATATTGCTGTTAAATTCACTCTGCGCAGAGGTCATGGCAAAGGCAGAACCTGTGATACTAAGCGCTAAAGCCATTGTGATAGCCAAAACGGCGATAAAATTGAACTTTTTCCACATACATAACTCCTAAACAACTTTTTTATCATTCTATAACAAAAATAATGGCATGGTTTACATGCCAAAAATTCAGTAAAATTGTCGGATTTATTTAGTATTTTACGGAATGTTAAGAAAATTGGCATGAGAAAAATCAAACAGAATATATGTTTCAAGAAGATTTTGGTATGATTATACCAAAATCGTAAAAAAGTAGGGTTGAAAGGTTCAAAAAAAAATATTATAATGATAATAAGTATATACTATTAATGTTTAAGTAGAAAGCATAAATGAGCACTTTAAAATTTTTTGCTGAGATCGACAATGTAATAAGTTCAATATCCCCTGATAGTCTAGTTTTCGGGGGGGGGGCGACTCTAGAAGTCCCGTCCTTAGTAAGTCTATTAATTTAATAAGTGATAATGAATGCAGCGTTGCGTAATTGCAAGGTTGCATTTTGTCGTTTCGGGCGGGTGTAGAGACACCCGAACGGCACAATCAATGATACCGTGCAAAGTCCTGTCCACGGCACGGTTCAGAACAAAAGTATAATTCTAAGGCAAGAACATAAAAAGGAGAACAGAATGGCTAAGAAGAAAGAATACGCACCTACTGCGGTAAAATTTGTAAACGTAGAGGGAGTGAATTATGCTCAAACTACAAAGAAGGATGATTTAATCAATATTACGGGCACTTTGGGCAATGTTGTTGTAAAAGCAAGTAAAGGCACTGATGCTATCAGTTTTGACGGGCTTAACAGTGTGGCTGATCTGAAAAATGACAGTAAAATCGCTTTCAAGCATGTTGCAGGTACAAAGAATTTAGAAATTGATCTTTTTGATGCTAGTGGTGATGTTTCTCAAACCGTAGTAATTGAAAACTTTTACAAGAAAACAGACGGTAAAACGACAGGGGCTTCACTAAAAAATGTTAAATTAACAGGTGAAAACGGTGTCGTTCAATACGTTTCAATAATTGACGAAGGTCTTATCGATTATGAGTCTGTAATCAAGGCAAACAGTAAGGGTAAAGCAACAGGTACGACCTTTAACGATACTATTATCGGATCTATAAAGAACGACACCCTAAAAGGCGGAAAAGGTGACGATACACTTTATGGTGATGCCGGCAACGATAAACTCTATGGCGGAAAAGGTAAAGACACATTTATCTTTGACTCTTATTCAAAAGAAAATAAAATGACGGGCAACACCGAATATTACGGCTCAGGCAAAGATACTGTTTATGATGCTGATGTAAATGATACGTTGGAATTTAAAACATCCGGTATTGAACAGATTAAATTTGAGAGAGTAAAAAACAATCTTGTAATTACTTATTCTGATGTTGACGATGTTGCGAGTACTCTTACAAAAGAGAACACTGTCACAATAAAAAACTATTATAAGCAAAAAGAAGAAAACAGAGTAAAAAACATTGTCGCAATGGATGAAGACGGCTACAGGACGGAATACACGTTTGATGATGACGGAAAAGTCTATAAAGGTGGCGAACAGGTAAATTTAGTAGAAGTTCATGAACAGCGCATGGCAAACAAAGCGGATGCAGAGCTAAAAGCCGCAGAAGATGCAAGAAAAGCCGCTGATTATGATCGAGTTGATCAGGCATTGACAAACACACAAGCAGAACTTGCAACTGCTACTGAAAATTATGAATCGGCTCAGGCTCAGGTTACAACCCTTACAAATGAAAAAGAAGCGTTGGAAGGTGAGGTAGCAACAAAAACCGCAACAATAACAGATTTAAACGGTCAGATTACAACGTTGAACGGTGAAAAAGAAGCCTTGGAAGGTGAGGTAGCAACAAAGACCGCAACAATAACAGATTTAAACGGTCAGATTACAACGTTGAACGGTGAAAAAGAAGCCTTGGAAGGTGAGGTAGCAACAAAGACCGCAACAATAACAGATTTAAACGGTCAGATTACAACGTTGAACGGTGAAAAAGAAGCCTTGGAAGGTGAGGTAGCAACAAAGACCGCAACAATAACAGGTTTAAACAGTCAGATTGAGACATTAAACGGCGAAAAGGCAGAGTTAGAATCAGATTTGGCTGATGCAACGACTGCTTATAATGGTAAGGTTACCGAATTAGCGGTTGTTACTGCAGAAAGAAATCAGGCACAGACATTGCTTAATACTGCAAATCAAACAATTGAAACAAAAAGCAATCAAATTGCCACATTAACCGGTGAAAAGCAGGAATTGGCTGATGAGGTAGCAACAAAGACCGCAACAATAACAGATTTAAACGGTCAGATTACAACGTTGAACGGTGAAAAAGAAGCCTTGGAAGGTGAGGTAGCAACAAAGACCGCAACAATAACAGATTTAAACGGTCAGATTACAACGTTGAACGGTGAAAAAG
>CAMHDG010000230.1 GCA_946183815.1 uncultured bacterium
TTTCTCTCTCTCCAAGGAGAGATATATCTGCTTCGCAGATAAACAATAATTTAACCAATCTTCGCAAAAGAAATAACATCAATTTTTGTAGTGGCATCTTCAAAACTCAATGGGATTTCAACTATATTATGCGGGTCTTTTATTAGGTAAGATTCAATTTTCCCTTCTTTATCCAATACGGGTTTTAAATAATAACTGTGGTCTTTCTTTAGCCCCAGCAGTAAATTATCTTTTAGAAAAGATGCTTCAACAAGATTATTTTCAAAAAATTCAGGCGACCATAAATGCTCGGCAAAAGAATCAGGACTATATATAGGTTCATCATTTACATATTTATCTGCTAAAAATTCATTAAATCCTTCCGCCTGATTTTGATTTTTAAGTTCAGTTTTTACGGTATCCTTTTCTGCATTTACAATGGTCTTGTTTTTTGTTAACCCCAGTTTTGCCCAAGGGACAAGTGAAACTCCGCCATCTCTTAAGTTTATATCAATAGATACCTCTTTGTTCGGTGCGTCAAGAAAATTTACTAATTTTTTTTCTTGTCCGTTTTTATACATAGACTCAAGCACTATTCTTGTTGAATCTTTTCCTTGTCGTTTAAGTTCTTCAAGTTTTAGGTCAATAAGTTCTTTTTCGTATTCTTTTCCTAATGCACGTTCTATAACCTCAAACCCTCTTGCTCCTTTCATGTAGTATTCTTTATCTTTTAAACCGATATCTTCTTTTTTTATTTCAAAAGGTTCTTTTGTTGTACGATTTGGCAGGTTTACTCTGATGTAACCCTTTTTTGATTTTGTGTCAATACATTTCAAAATATTTTCTCTGGTTTTAGGGTTATCCATAAGTGCGTTAAGGGCAGTAACCTCGTAACAGTTTCCGAATTTACTTTGGGTGCTTGCAAACCTGTCAACAGGGTTAAATAAAAACAGATAATCTTCTTTTGTCATAGAAAGTGGCTCTATTTCCCCTTTTTTGTTTTTTATGCAGAGAAAATCATCTCCTTTTATTTGGAAAACATCACCTGTTTCCATTTTTTTTAGGGCATCTTCTTTGTGTTTCACAACAGGAACACATTTATCAAGCCCTTTTTTTACTTTTTGTAGGTCTTTTATTAGGTTTTCAGGTATTTTTGAGTCTTTACAAAAACCTTCCAGAATACTTTTATCAAGTTTTGTTTCTCCCTTATCAATTATGGACAATATGGTATCAATAGCATCTAATTCAGCAGAGTTATCCTTACAATTTTCTATATATTTTTTTACTCCGTCCGTAATTATTGATTTTCTTTTTGCAAGTACATCTTCTTTTTTTATAATAAATTCAGGTACACGAACATTTACCCTGTTTGTATTTGACATGGCTTCAAGGGCATTGGTTAAATATTTTTCATTTTCTTTTTGTTTTGATTGTTGTTCAGCCTTTTGTCCAGTCTGTTTTATAACTGTCTGAGCAACAGTTTGAACATTTTTGGTTGTAACCTTCATACTTTATTTAAAACATTTTTTTATAAAAAATTGCCGGTTTTTATTTTTTTTTGTCGGTTACATTCTATTTTGTGTAAATATATATTAATTTGTGATGTAAAATAGGTCAATTTATACATTAAATATATACTTTATATATATGAGGATTATTATGACTTTATACGATTACAGAATACAAACACGAGTTCACTCTGATTTTGGATATCAGGGGGGATATACACAGCCATCACCGGTATTTTCTGTGTTTTCAGGGTTTTTTAATGCACTGATGATGCGAATGACAAGTGCATATAACCCTTATGTTAATACGTATAGTTCAAATCCTTTTTGTACTCCTTTAGGTACAACAGGAATATTTTATAATCAATTTAGCATGCCAACATTCAGTAATACACCATATAAGCCGTCTTTGGCAACTCCGACATATACGGGCGGGACACCGTCATATCAAGGTTTTAATTATGGAGTAGGTGATTATTTTGTTCCTTCAATAAATCGTAACAACAGTGCATTTATGAATAATTCGTTCTCGTTGAGTAATTCTTATGTTGGTGGATATGTTCCGCCTGCAACAAGCACTTCGACTGTCAGTGCCGCATCAACTGTTAGTAGCACGAATACAACTTACGGAAACAAAGACTTAAATTTCTGGAAAAGTTTGGGATATAACGAAGAAAAAGGGAAAGCACTGCTTGAAAACGCAAAGAAAAGTAAATATCGTGGGGCAAGACATCAGTGTGTTGCTGTTGTAAGAGAAGCGATAAATGATACTTATTATGGAGGTCAATTACATTACGCAAGGTTTGGAAAGGCTTGCAATATAGGGGATCAGTTCTTAAGCGGAGATTCTCATTTTAAAAAGATTATTCCTGATTGGAATGCAACAAAGAATGATTTTCCACCGGGGGCGATTATTGTATATCGTGGCGATAACGGAAATGGCGGATATGTTCGTGGTGATGACAGAGGTCATGGAGAACTTGCTTACGGTGACGGAAGCGGTAAAGGGTTATCTAATTACGATTTAGAGATAAAACCGCAATTTATTAAAGAAGTATGGATTCCTGTATAATCAAACGATACTGAATTTTCTGTTAATTAATTGCCTTGATTTGTCCTGAAACGATACGTTTTCTCCGTAGATAGTTACGAATTTATCGAAGCCTGTCATGTATATAGTTGAGAGCATACGGCTTTCTACGTTCAGGAGTGTTAAATCAGAGAACATTTCAAACAGACGGTAAAAGTCGTTCACACAGTCCTCCACTCCGTCTAAATCAATAACAACGGGCTTTTTTAGTTTATTCATGGTTAAAAACATATCGCATACTGTTTTGTCTGTGATAGTTGGAGTATTGGGTGACAAAACATAGTGCGATTTCATATCGCTTAATTTCATAATGATATTTTAGAGTTTTTTTATAATGATTTTAACTATACTAAATTATGAATTGAGTACAACTTTGGTTTGGTAAATTATTGTTTAGCGGGGGTAAATATATAAATCGTTAAAAGCCCCTCT
>CAMHDG010000231.1 GCA_946183815.1 uncultured bacterium
TCATCGATAGGTAATGCTTCTTTAACTGTTGCTTCGTTACCACCGATTGTGAATGTATAAACAACTTTTGTATAATCGTTTGTTGATGGAGGTACAGGTACTGACATCTCTAACAAACTGTTATAGTAATTAGAAGACTCATTTGACAACGTCGTACGTTGTTGGTTAATTTGTTGACCTTCATATTCTAAGTTTGATTGTCTTGCTGTGAGGCTTAATAATCTAGCCTGTGATGCTGATAAACCCATAATTTTTTTCTCCGTATAATTTTCCTATACTTCTATTTACGACATCTTAAAAAAAATCTTTAATGTTTTATACAAGTTTGTTACATTTCGTTACATTCTGTCAAAATATTCTATATAATAAAGAAAGACTAATACTTTGGGAAATACACCACAAGTCAATAAATATCTTAAAAATCAGACAATTTGTTTTATAACTTGAAATTAACTCAGTTATGTAATATTTAAACCTTGTTATAAATTTTGCCATGCTTAAATCAAAATGTTAGACTATAATAAATGGAGGAAAAATAAATGGGTAAAATAGCGGATATTGGAGTTTTTGGTGGCTCAGGGTTTTATAAGTTTTTAGATAATATTGAAGAGGTTAAAATAGATACTCCTTATGGAGAGCCAAGTGATGCCTTATTTATAGGAAAAATTGGAGATAAAAAAGTTGCTTTTATGCCTCGTCATAAACGTGACCACTCAATCCCGCCACACAAAATAAATTACAGGGCTAATGTGTGGGCAATGAAAGAAGCAGGATGTAAGTGCGTTATATCACCTTGTGCAGCAGGTAGTTTACAAAAACACATTGAACCGGGGAGTTTTGTTATAGCAGACCAATTCATTGACTGGACAGATGGCAGAATTACTACAACTATTGACGGGCCTAATGTTATTCACCCGTCAGCAGCAGATCCATATTGTCCGGAGTTAAGAAAACTTGCGATTGAAACAGGGAAAGAACTTGGTATAAAAACTCACGAAACAGGAACTGTTGTCGTTGTTAACGGGCCAAGATTTTCTACAAAAGCAGAATCAAAATTCTTCACATCTCAAGGCTGGGAGGTTATTAATATGACTGCATATCCTGAAGCATATTTGGTTAAAGAAATGGATATGTGTCCGTTAAATATATCTCTTATTACTGACTATGATGCAGGACTTGTTGGCGATGTTCCTCCTGTATCACACAGCGAAGTTATAAAAGTGTTTAACAATAATTTAGATAACCTTAAAAAACTATTGTTCACAATGATTGAAAAAATTGATTTTGACAGCATGACATGTGATTGCCATACGACAAGTCAGGTTTCAGGAGCATAGGGGCAACATGAATTATTTATTAATCAGACTTAACGGACTAATAGCAACTTTTATATACTTTTACAGCATACTCATTGTTTTAAGAATATTTATGTCATGGTTGCCGTCTATCAACTGGGACGCACAACCAATGAAGGCAATAAGGTTGTTTACCGATGTTTATTTAGACTTATTCAGAAGATTTATACCACCTATTGGTGGACTTGATTTTTCACCGATAGTTGCTCTTCTGTTTTTAAGCGTACTACAAGAATTATTTGTTCATGTAACAGGAATGTTATCTTAATAACATATCCTCTATTTGAATGATAATATTATTCAAATAATAAGATATACTATAAAAAATAGTTTAATTGGAGGGGAATAGTGTATCAAGGGAATGCTCTAAAAAGAGATACTTATAATTATTATGGATATAATACTAACTATTTTAATGGTGTAACTTTGCCTGCAAAACCGCAAAAAGAACGCAAGGCAAAGCCTATGCCTATGCCAAAACCAAAAAGAAAGAAAAAAGGTTCTTTAATAGGGAAAGCAATAGTTTTGAGTTTGCTTGCAGGTTTAGGATACCTTTATATCCCAACTGCGCATAGTATGTTTAACTCTAATTTTAGACCATCAGGAATTAATAGTATAAAATCTGATAATAACATTTGTGTAAATGGCTACGAAGCGCAAGGCGGAATAAATTATTCAGAATTAATAAACCCAACCTTATCTTACACAACGAATTACACATTTATGAATGATAAAGTTCCATATCCTGCAAAATCAGGTAAAAAAGCGCAAATGGCAACTTTGAAATTTGGGGACAGACTGAATGATTTAGAAAATTCCCTAAAAGCGTTGAATACAAAATATTCTAATATTGAACCTTCTGTGTTTGTATGGTCATTGGATAACCATAACTATGCAAGTATAAATTCTAAAAAGGTATATTCTGCAGCAAGTATAATTAAACTGCCGGTTCTGATTCAACTTTATAAATCTGTTGAGGCAGAGCAATTTGGCATTAGAGATAGTATGTTTTTAACAGAATACTATCGTTCATCAGGTTCAGGGAATATGCAATATGCACAGGCTGGAAACCGATATTCTATTTATGATTTGGCAAAAGTTATGATTCAGGACTCTGACAACACTGCAACAAATATGCTTATGGCAAAAATGGGTTCTATGAATGACGTAAATGCCGCTTTAAAGAATTGGGGCATTAAACATACTCATGTTCAAACATGGCTGCCTGATTTAACAGGAACGAACTATACAACTGCGGAAGATATGGCTCAAATGCTTTATAATATTAGTGATGATAATAATTCATTCCTAAATGTTAATTCCCAAAGTGATATTATTAACATTATGGGTAAAGTAAAAAATGTAAATCTTATAAAAGCAGGTTTACCTGATGGAGTCGATTTTATCCACAAAACAGGTGACATAGGTAAAATGCTCGGCGACGCAGGAATTGTATATATGCCATCAGGTCAACGCTATATTGTTGTTATTTTAGCAAACAGACCCCATAATCACCCTAACGGAAAACTTTATATACAGGAAGCATCAAAGATAATCTACAACTATATGACTAATAAGGGGTAAATTATAGTTTAGAGGCGAACGTAGTGAGCCGATATTTGCAAAAGTGATTAAGTGACTAGGT
>CAMHDG010000232.1 GCA_946183815.1 uncultured bacterium
TTTCAATTGTCTGTTTCATCGCAAAACCTATTAAACATTTCTGTAGATATAACCAGCAGAGGTTTGTCCGGAATTTATAAGGTTAACCGTTGCTTTTGCATCAAGTTTAAAGGCATTAATCAAAAGGTTAGTGTCGCTCTTATCAAGGTCGTTATTTTTTGCGAATTTATTAACGACATCTTTCTCTATTAATTCTTCTATTTGTTTAAAATCATATTTCGGGTTGGTCGGGTTATTTTTATCTGTCTCACTGACTAAATTCATAACAAGTTCTGAATCATAATTAAGCCAGTTTTGCAGTTTTTCTGTTTCTAAAATATTAAATCGTGGCACTTTATGTCCGTTTGCATCAAGCATTTGGGTTGCAATTTGTTTAGATTCCTCCGGATGAGTATCAGCATTAGCAGATAAACGGCTTATATCAAAACTGTTATATACAGGATAATTATCTCCGATAGAAAAATTACGTTTTAATTTTACAAGTGACATTGTTAAATCAGAATTTTCTTCGCCTGATAAAACGAGTCTTTTTATTTCATTTGCATCGAATGTCGGGTTTAACTTATCAAATCTGTCTAACGACTTTTCATCTAATAGGGCTAAAACCTCCTGCGGATGTGTTTCATATAGTTCTGTGAGTTGTTTTATTCCATATACAGAAAATCTTTCACGTGATTTGTTTTTATATATTTCAATTTTTTCAGAAACCAAACCTTTTATAAAATCGCTGTTTTTTTCGTTTTGAATATCTGACAACATTTTCATATCGCTAACTGAAAAACGTGGTGCGTCTGTGTTATAAAAATCTCTGCATTCTCTTAAATAGTTTGCAAATTCCGGGTCTTTTTTGTAAATACTGATAAAGGTTTCAATCCCTTTTGCATCAAATCTGAATTTTTCTTCCCTTGTTAAATTATCAAATCTGAACGCTTCTTCCCCTATTAAATTTGTGTATTTTTCATCCAGCAAATCTGAAATATTTTCAGGGTAATCTTTTGCTGAATCAGTTATTGTGACTATATCAGAAACAGAAAACCGAGGGGTTTCGTTACCGTTTTTATCAATAATTTTTTCATTGACTAATCTGTCTGTAAGTTTTGGATTCTCTGAATAGAGTTCCATTAGTTGTGCTATATCACGAACATTATATCTGTTTTCTTCTTCTCCATCACGATTTATGACTTTTGCGTTGAACAAATTATCAAAAAGAGTTTTGTTTGTTTGTCTGTGAGTTGCAAGTTGTTCTATATCAGAGGAAGAGTATGCCAAAACAATTTCTCCTCTGTAGTTTTTAGTTTTCTTATCAAGTGCTGATAATGTGAACTCGGGGTCTTTTTCATAAGCGGAGATTATTTTTTTTGCCCCGTAGTCATCAACTTTTTCACCATAGGTTTCTTTTGCATCAAGAATTTTGTTTACTAATTCAGGTGATACATCATAAGCGTTTACAAGTTTTTCAATTACTGTTGCATTAAATCGTGGTTCGGTTTCATTGTGGATTGTTAATTGCTGTTCTCGTACGAGATTTAAGGTTAACTCTTCGTTCTTTTGCGCAGATTTTAAAATTCGCTCTACATCTTCCTCATTAAATCTTTTTACCTCTTCCCCTTTGTAGTTTATTATTGTTTGGTTTTCTATTTCTTCTTTTAGTTTTTTGAGATTTTCTTTTTTTCCTTTAAATACAACCGATTTTCCTATGTTTGTAATTGCCTCGTTCACTTTTGTATTGTCAAAAGAATTTACGCCATTTGACGATAAGTCGGGCAATTCTTGTTTCTTTCCTGATTTTTCATTGATTTGATACTTTTTATTAATAGGATTATTATTGTTTATTTCCATAGAAAACCACTCTAAAATACACTTCCTTATAATCTGTTACGGCAAAGTTATTTGTATTCTTTAGGTGTTTTGAATTAGTTGTTACAGAAGTTCATATTTAGAAAAATTTTTGGGGTTATCGTTGAAAAAAGTATTTTATGTGTGACAATATGTTTGAGGTGGTAATATGGCTGAAAATAATTTAGTCTATATATTAGACGGAAAAATTTATATTAATCTTACAAACAGATGTTCAAATGACTGTCTTTTTTGTTTAAGACAACAAAAAGATGATGTTGTCGGAACAAATATGTGGTTAGAATCAGAAAAAATTACTGCTCAAGATGTTATATTGCAACTGAAACCACATAAAGATAAATTGAATAAAGGGGTTACTTTCTGCGGTTACGGTGAGCCAACAATGAAATTTAACGTTCTTAAAGAAGTGGCAGAGTATTTAAAAGAAAATTATCCTGATGTTTATATCAAGGTTAACACTAACGGGCATGGAAACTTTTTGAATAAGAAAAATATTTTACCTGAACTCAAAGGGTTAGTGGATGAATTTTCTGTTAGTTTAAATGCTCAAAATAAGGAATTGTATAATACACTTTCGCAACCAAAAATTGATAACGGATATGATGAAATGCTTAATTTTTCAAAAGAGGCAGTAGATTTAGGGTTTAAAACAACAATGTCTGTTGTTTCAAAGTTTGAAGATTATGATGTGAACTTGTCCGAATGTGAAAAAATTGCCCATTCTATCGGAGCAGAGTTCAGAAACAGAGAGTTTATTCCAAACGGTTACTAATAAGGAGTATGTTATGAAAATTCCTGCTATCAACATTACAAATCAAAATCAACCCAAAAAACAGTCTTTTAACGGCAAATTTATTTATGATGAATTAAATCTTTTGCCAAGACAATTAAAAGAGGTTGAAACAATCGCAAAAAATTTTAATATTATTAAAAAACCTTATGATATATCTGTTTTTTCTGACCCAAGAGATAGCCATTTATTCTTTGTTGCGGAAGATAGTACAAAGACAAAAAGATGTTCTGTTGCTGTTGGTGCTTCAAAACAAAGACCAAAAGATTTAGATGAATCGGTTGCTAATCTTATTCATAGTTATGAAAAAAAGTATGTAGAACCAAATACTCTTCGTG
>CAMHDG010000233.1 GCA_946183815.1 uncultured bacterium
CCGACAAAAGAAATTCTTGATGATTATAAAAAAAATATTATTTCTTGGGATATTTATGAAAAAAAATATATAAAATTAATTGATACAAGACAAATTAACAAGTTATTTGAAAAAGATTGTCTAAACAAATATAATAACGTATGTTTGTTGTGTTCTGAACCAACTGCGCAATATTGTCATAGAAGATTATTATCAGAATATTTAGTTAAAAACGCAGATTACATTGAGTCTGTTAAACACTTATAGGAATTGTGAAAAAATGGAAAAAGATATCTTACTTTTAACAAAATCTCACAGATACGGTGGTTTATGTGTTGTCGGATTTGATATTGCAGATAAAAAATTCATAAGATTATTATCATCCGATGATAATATACAAAATTCTTTATCCATAAAACACCTATATTATGAAAATGGGGAAACAGCCCAAATAAAAGATATTGTAAGAGTCGATTTAAAAGGGAAAAAACAAGACAAAATCCATAAAGAAGATTGGTATATTAATGAGAGTAAAAAATTTAAATTTATAAGAAAAGGAAATTTACAAGAAATAATAAATGGTAGTAACTTTGAAGAAGAATATATTTTCGGCAACACAGACTATTTTGTTGATAGAGAAAATATAGAAAATATTACAAAATCAATACAATTTGTAATTGCTAAAAATATAACATTATACTGTAATGACAGCAAAAGAGTTAAAGCCTATTTTTATAACAATAATAATTATTATAAAAATTTTGCTGTTACTGATCCAGAATATACAGATTTTGAATCGCAAACAAAATATGAATTTCCTGTCAAATATGAATATGCATTATTAATTATATCTCTTCCAACAGAAAATGATAAATGGAGTAAAGAACACAACCAATATTATAAATTTGTTGCAAAAATTTTTCCATTAAAATTAAAAAAAGCAAAAGAGACTAATTAGTCTCTTTTGCTTTAATTAAATATTTTTTTACCTTTATTCCGAAACTCTTTCTTTGATTTCGTTTAAGATTTTTTCTATAAACTCGTCAACGGATAGAGTTCCGACTTGACCTACGCCACGTTTACGAACGGCAACAGCATTTTGTTCTATTTCTCTGTCACCTATTACACAAACATAAGGTATTTTCTTATCCTGTAAAGATTCTCTAATCTTATAGTTCATAGATTCTGAACGATCATCAAGATTTACTCTGATTCCTGCTTCTCTCATTTTCTTATAAACTTGTTCAGCAAAATCAGTATGTTTATCGTTTGAAATAGGAACGATAGCAACCTGTGTTGGTGCTAACCAAGTAGGGAATGCACCTGCATAGTGTTCAATCAGAATACCATGAAATCTTTCCATTGAGCCAAAGATTACCCTGTGCAACATCAAAGGAGTTTTTAACTGACCGTCTTTATCCTGATATTTAATATCAAATCTTGCAGGCAGGTTAAAGTCTAACTGAATTGTTGCACATTGCCAAGTTCTTCCGATAGCATCTTTAATCTTAAAGTCAATTTTTGGTCCGTAGAATGCACCGTCACCTTCGTTGATGTCGTATTTCATTCCACGTCTTTCCATAGCCTCTTTCAAACCTGCTTCAGCCTTGTTCCAGTTTTCTATTTCACCAACGTAACTTTCCGGTCTTGTTGACAACTCAACCTCAAATTCCATATTAAAGATTTTCATTGTATCTGCTACAAAATCAATAACACCGTTGATTTCATCAACAAGTTGTTCAGGTGTACAGAAGATATGAGCATCGTCTTGGGTAAACCCTTGAACACGAGTTAAACCTGATAAAGCACCCGATTTTTCTTTTCTATATACTGTACCGAGTTCTGCCATTCTTAATGGTAATGAACGGTATGAATGTCTGTTTGCCTGATAAATCAAGATATGGAACGGACAGTTCATAGGCTTTACTACATACTGTTCGTCAGAATCTTCATCTTTCTGAACAAAGAACATATTTTCTTTGTAATGATCCATGTGTCCTGATATTTCCCAAAGAGTAGATTTTGCGATTTGAGGAGTATTTACAATAACATATCCTCTTTTTCTGTGTTCTTCTCTCCAGTAGTTTTCAATTTGTTCTCTGACTGTTGCAAGATTAGGATGCCACAAAACTAAACCACCGCCCATTTCTTCACGTGTAGAGAACAGGTCAAGTTGTTTACCGAGTTTTCTGTGGTCACGTTTCTCTGCTTCTTCAATCATTGTCAAATATGCCTGCAAATCTTCCTTATTCCAGTATGCAGTAGCATAAATACGTTGGAGCATTTTATTTTTTTCGTTACCTCTCCAGTACGCACCTGCAACCTTCAGAAGTTTAAAAGCGTTACCTTTTATATAAGATGTATTAGGAACGTGAGGCCCTGCACAAAGGTCATTGAACAAAGCATTACCGTCTTTGTCTTTTGTTACATACAAAGTAGGGTTATCGTTTCTGTGTTCTTCTAACAATTCTGCTTTATAAATTTCACCTTGAGCCTTAAATTCCTCAATTTGTTTATCAACATCTTCAACAAAAACTTTTTCAAATGTAAGGTTTTGTTTTACGATATTTTTCATTTCTGCTTCGATTTTATCAAAATCTTCCTGAGTAAAGGTATGACCGTCAGTCATATCAAAATCGTAATAGAATCCCTCATCGGTTGCAGGCCCGATTGCTAACTTTGCTTGCGGGAACAACTTTTGAACGGCTTGTGCCAATACGTGAGAGGTTGAGTGTCGCAAAATGTGTAGTGTTTCATTGTTCTTTTCCATTTTTCTATCCTTTCCGGAATAAATACAATTATCAAGCCGTAACATCGACAAGAATATATTTATCCTAATTAAGAGGTGGATCCCTCAAACTATATACGCTTAATATGTTACTACTATCGTGGTGGTTTGGCAAGGTAAATTATTGTTTATCGGCAAAGCCGATAAACAATAATTTACAGTGAATAGTGAATGGTGAATAGTGAATAGGAGA
>CAMHDG010000234.1 GCA_946183815.1 uncultured bacterium
TAAAGCCTTCTATATCTTCATCTGTTGCAGGAATACCTGATGTTACGTAGGCTTTAAAGTTGCTTACTTGTGTCAGACTTTCCCTATCGTCAAGGTTAATTGTTTTAATATCTTCATCCGTAAAATCAAACTGTTTTAGGTATTGAACAGCATCTTCTTTTGACAAAAGCGGGGTTTCATTAAGTTTTACAGGCTCAAAATGGGGAATATCGCACTTACTGTTACATTTACCCCCGCCTTTAAATACAATTTGGCTTCTGCCTAAATATTCAGCAGGGTTTGGGGAATTGACAAGGTCTTTTTCTTCGTAGGTTATATCAGACTTACGAGAGTTATTCTTATCAAAATGTTGGTTATCAAATTGATTATTTTTTCCGGAAATTTTCATATAATAACTAACCTTAAACACAAACCTTCTCCATGTTTAACGACAGTTTTCAGATATTCTTTAGAATAATTTTGATTTTGTAACAAAATATTTAACAAAAAAATAATATTTTGGTGTGTAATTACCGATATGTTTGATATAAAATTAAGGTCAAAGGAGTGGTAATTATGTGGAAATATTCTGATAAAGTAATGGATCATTACAGAAACCCAAGGAATGTAGGGAAAATAGATGATGCGGATGTTGTAGGGGAAGCGGGTTCATTGACCTGTGGAGATTCGCTCAAATTATATTTAAAAATAAAAGACGGGGTAGTAACAGATGCAAAATTCCAAACCTTTGGCTGCGGGTCAGCGGTAGCAAGTTCAAGTATCCTGACAGAAATGGTTATAGGAAAACCTCTGGAAGAAGTCAGAAAAATTACTAACGCTGATATTGCAAAAGAATTAGACGGACTTCCGCCTGAAAAAATGCACTGTTCTGTTATGGGGCATGAAGCACTGGAAGATGCACTCAAAAAATATTATGACGAAGAAATCGAGTTTGATTTATCAGGTGACCACAAAAAAGAATCAAGGATTGTTTGTACCTGCTTTAACGTAACAGAAGATATTATTAAAGAGGCAATAGAGGTTAACGGGCTTACAACGGTAGAAGATATTACGAACTACACAAAAGCAGGCGGGGCTTGCGGAAGATGTAAAGGCGATATACAAAAACTTATTGATAAGTATGCAAAGAAGAATGAGCCTAAACTATCACCTGCCCAGTTAATTTTAAAAATCAATAAGGTTATAGAAAATGTTATTGCACCTGAACTCCAAAAAGACGGTGGCGACATTGAACTCATCGACATAACTGATAACAAAGTTTATGTAAAACTTCAGGGCAGATGTTCTTCATGCAAAAATTCTGTTCTGACATTAAAATCATTTGTTGAAACAACATTAAGAGATAAAGTTAGTAAAGATATTGAGGTTATACAGGTATAATGGTTATATATTTAGACAACAATGCAACAACAAAAGTTGATGAACAAGTATTTGAAGAGATGTTACCTTATCTGAAAGATGAGTATGCAAACCCTTCAAGTATGTACGAATTTAGTGTTAAATCATCAAATGCAATAGCCGATGCAAGAGAGCAAATGAGAGATTTTTTTGGTGCAAAATCCGAAAGAGAAGTAATCTTTACTTCCTGTGGTTCAGAAAGTGCGAATATGGCAATAAAAGGAGCAGTTGCACATAACAAATCAAAAAAACACATAATAACAACAAAAGTAGAACACCCTTGTGTGCTTAATACGTACAAATCATTGGAAAAACAAGGTTATAAGGTTGACTATATCGGTGTAAACTCAAACGGGGAACTTGATATAGAAGAACTTAAAGAAAAAATAACAGATGACACCGCACTTGTATCTGTGATGTGGGCAAATAATGAAACAGGTGTAATATTCCCCGTAAGAGAGATTGGTGAAATAATAAAATCAAAAAATCCTAATACTCTTTTCTATGTAGATGCGGTACAAGGAGCAGGAAAGGTTGATATAAGCGTTAAAGATACAAATATAGATATGATGGGTGTATCAGGTCATAAATTCCATGCCCCAAAAGGGATAGGTGCTTTATATGTAAAATCAAGTGTCATCCTTCCTCCGCTTATCACAGGCGGACATCAGGAAAGAGGTTACAGAGCAGGTACGGAAAATGTTCCGTATATTGTAGGTATGGGGAAGGCTGCTGTAATGGCAAAAGAAGGACTTCAGCACGAAGCAACTGAGGTCAAAAGATTGAGAGATAAACTTGAAACAGGTATTCTTAAATCTACTTTTAATTCAAGACTAAATTCCTCTATCTCAAACAGAGTGCCAAACACAACAAATATCGGGTTTGAATATATAGAAGGCGAATTAATTCTTCTTCATTTAAGTGATTTAGGTATTTGTGCAAGTTCGGGCAGTGCCTGCACATCAGGTTCATTAGAGCCAAGCCACGTACTTCGTGCTATGGGAACTCCGTTTACATCATTGCATGGCAGTATCAGATTTAGTTTAAGCAGGTTTACAACCGAAAAAGAAATAGATTACGTACTCGAAAAATTACCAAAGGTAATTGAAGATATTACAAAAATCTCACCATACCAAGATGAATTGGAACACCTCAAAAAAAGCAGGGGTAAATAGGGGTAAATAGGGGTAAATGAGAGCAAGATTACCAGATGGACAAACAATGGGAGAATATTATGTTTCAGGTATATTTACAAGAAGGCAATAAAGAATTAACAAAAACTTTAGTAGGCGAATTTAAAGACTACGATGAGGCTATGGATAAGGCAGAAGAAGTTATTGAAGGGAAAACCGGCTTTAAATTTATCGTGGAAGAAACCAACGGTTGTTTTAACAGTTATGGTGACCTCGTTGCAACTGTCGTTGCCGAAGGCGAGGGGTAAATTATTGTTTAGAGGCGAACGTAGTGAGCCGATATTTGCAAAAGTGATTA
>CAMHDG010000235.1 GCA_946183815.1 uncultured bacterium
TCTTCCATTTTAAACGGGCTTGGTTTATCCTTTTCTGCTGTTTTAATAGTGCCTGATATTCCGCCATTTTCAGGGTGGTCAGCAGGTAAAAAGATTTTTGGAACTTTAATTCCCTGCGGTCTTGTAGGGGCAAAAGACGAACAATTCATAAACGCAACCATAATTTTCTCCTTTATATGAAACACTACACGTTTGGTATAAAAATTTTTTTTTGAAAATTTTGCTAGTTGAGTTTTTCATGTTTCAAATTTGTTACATTTAAAATAAATATGTGATTTATTAAGCAAAAAAAAATATTTATGTGTATTTACAGGACAGAGGTATTCGCATGCAAATCAATCAATATATCTCAAATAGTGCGTATGAGCATAATTTTTCCTCTCAAAAACCGCAGAACTTTACCTCAAGGAATGCAATGGTTAGAGAGTTAGATGATATTGTCCGTATTACAAGACGAGAGTTCCCAATGAGTTCTCATACGTATCTGGAGCATCATTTCAACCTGAGTAATGATGCATGTAAAAAAATGCATAAATTTAATGAAGGTTTAATTGGCGAAGTAAGAGGCTTTTCATCGATTGATAGTAAACCTAATATGAGAATTATAAAATCATTAGAAACAGCAAAAGAACTTAAAGTCGGAAATTGTAATGAATATGCTCGAGCGACATATTTAGCCTGCAAATTGAACGGTTATGACGATGTGAAATTTTTATCGCTTTTTGCATACAATCCTAAAACAAAAAAGATAAGAGAGTTAGACCATGCAGTTGTCGGGGTTAATTTTAAAAAACCGACAAGTGTTGATGTAGCAGGTGTTCCAACGGATGTATATATGAGAACTAATGATGGTATAGTTCTTGATTCTTGGAAGGGTTATACAGGTTTTGAACGAGAAGTAACAGCATCCTTTAAAAATGATAGAATATTCGGAAAATTAAAAGACGGCGAAGTCATGTGTTATAGGGAATCCAGACAGATGACGGGACTTAATCGTGATGATTTATTATACTTAAAACATAAAAACCCTAATCTTATAAAAAGACCAAAATTTTCACTAAAAGATGCTTTAAGATGGCTTGTTATGGATAAAAAACAGTATGAATATGAACCAATGGCAAAGCATATTATTGAAACTTACAGATTTAATTCAGGCTTAAAGGGTGCGATGACTCGTGACGAATTAACGCAGTTCCTTACGAATAAAGCGTACGTGTCACAACGGAATGCTATTATAAAGATGCAGGACGATATGCACGAAAAACACTGCCCTACGGCGATAATTAAAAATGTACTTAAACAAATAGGTCGAAAAATATTCGAGTAAAACAGGTGATAATATGATATTTACTCAAAATGACACCATATATAATAAAGCAAATCTCGTAAATTTTACTGCCCGTAACTCTCTTTTACGTAAGGCGGATGACGTGTCACGCAGAGTTATTCATGAGTTTCCTGTTCTTTCAAATTCAAGATTACTCGGGTATGAAACTATTTCTGAAAGTAATCCTTATTTATCTTATGCCAGAAATTTAGTATGCGAATACAGAAAATATTATAAAGAGGGTGTATCTCCAAAAAAAATATATTACAGAGAATTATACGGGATGAAAGAATTAAAAACCGGTAATTGTGCAGAATTGGCAGACGCAACTTTTGTTGCGCTAAAATTAAACGGAGTTGAGGATGTAAAAAGGTTAAATTTATATGCGTATAATACAAAAACTAAATCTATGAGAGATTTAGACCATACTGTTATCGGGGTTAATTTTAAATTACCTAAAAAATATAAATATCATCAGTGGATAATATCAGAAAATTATGTAGAGCCTGAATGTCGAATTTATCCTCAAAATAATTCAATTATAGTTGATTCGTGGTCAGGTTTCACCGAATATGCCAAACAGGCTGGTGAAAGGTTTAAATCTGATAAGGCACTGATAGAATCTAATAAAAAAGGAATTTATAGAAATTTGGAAACTTTATTGGATAAAGATGAAGAACTTTGTTATCTTCCTTTAGAAGATTTTGAAAAATTTAAAAAGCGTGATTATGATTATTTTGGTCAGACATATCCTGATATTGTGTTAGATAAAAATAAAGCAAAAGTATCTCAAAAAGATGTAACTCAAAAACGTGCATACAGAGTATCAAAACCTCATCCTCTCTTAAAAGATGAATTAAAGCACCGTTTCGGGCTGAAAGGTGCGATTACGGATGATGAGTTACAGGCTAAAAAGCAAGAATATATTGACTCTGTAAAAGAAAAATACGGACTTAATAAAGCAGGTGGAACATCCGGCGGGTTTGATATTTTAGGGAAATTATCAAAACTTGCGGAAAGAATTTTTAATTAAAATGAAAGTATCTGATTATACAATTAACAACTATAATTTAGCGCAGGCAAACAAACCTGCGTTCAGGTCACGTTGTTCGGAAATACGAAGTGCAGATGATATATGCAGAAGGGTTATGCGGGAATTTCCGTCTGTTTATTCTAATTCAAAATTATTCAGATATGATACGTTAAAAAAATATTCTGAGGGTGCAAAATTAAAATGCTATTCAGAAGAATTATTACGTGAGTCGAGAATGCATTATAACGCTCCAAGCAGTATTGATTATCAATATTACAGGGAATTTGCAAACATGAAAAAATATAAAGTTTCAAATTGTGGAGAATTAGCAGATGCGACCCAATTAGCACTTATGTTAAATGGTCATGAGGATGTGAAAATTTTAGAGTTATATGCTTATAACAAAGATACAAAAACGATGAGGAATTTAGACCATAGTGTAGTTGGAATAAATTTTAAATTACCTAAAAAATATGAATATAACTATTACCATAAGCAATATAACTTATCCCCTGATTA
>CAMHDG010000236.1 GCA_946183815.1 uncultured bacterium
CATTATTTTAATTTCATTGTACGTTTCCATGATTATACACTTTTTTAAGTTATTGTCAAATCGTAGTTTACAATCGTTAACATGGTTATGAGAGGGTTTTGGGAGAGCAGTCGGGTTGAAAACGGTTAGATATGTGGAGTGTTGTTAAAATCGGGTGTTTTCAAAGTTATTTATAGCGGGTTTTGCGGTAATGATGTATTAAAAACTGAAATAATAAAAAATGAGTGCTTGACATAAAATCTTGTTCAAGTACAATATACTTATGTCAGTAAGCCCCCATCGTCTAGAGGCCTAGGACAACACCCTTTCACGGTGTAGACAGCGATTCGAATTCGCTTGGGGGTACCATATAAATAAAAAGAGAACCCATAGGTTCTCTTTTTATTTATATGTAGGAACACAAGGAACGCTTGGGGCAAGGCGAGCAGAGGCACGACTGAAAGGAGAGTTGAAAAATCATAAACCAAAACCACGCTTTTGGTTTTGATTTTGAAACGGTGCCGTTTAATGCGAGCCGCAGTAGGACTCCGCCCACGACAGCAAAAGGTGACTAAATGTCACGTTTTGCGTGGAGTTATAATATAATTTGTGAATATCGGAATGAGCCAATGGAGGAAGTGATTAAGCCACTCATAGAGTGGCTTTTTTAATGTATTATTTTGAAAATGTTTGATATATAAAGGTTTTAGAAACAACGATTCTTGATATATTTTCTAATATTGAATTTTAGCCCTATCTGTTTTGGTCAAAATTACCAATTTTTAACCAATTTTTGTGTCAGTAGTCACAAAAATAGTCATAGAATTTTTGTTAGAAAAACAGAACCATATTTACCACTACTTTATCACATAAAAAGACTTTGGTTTTTGCCAAAGTCTTTTTTAAATTATATAAAATACGATATTGCTTCTTCAAGTTCTGCTTGGGTTAAGTCTTGCATACGCTTACCTTTATATTTTGCTTGACCTGCAAGCCGTTCTTCCTTGCTCATTCCAGAGTGTTTTGCCCCACAGGTGCGAGTATATGATTTTACTTCTGTGCCATCTGCTCTTGTGTAGCCACTAACCTGATACGAACCAACACAGCCCTTTTGTGAATGCGACTTGCCTTTATTATTTACCCCACTATTTACCCCATTCAGTTTTTTCTTCGGAGTTCTTCTACCTGACGGGTCAAGAATAAGTTTTCCAGCTTGCATTCGTTCTGCAACCTTTCTTGCTATGATTTCTTTTATTTCAGGGCTATCAGGATTAATTTTCTCGTTTTTATGTTCATTCTTTATTTCGTTGCCAATTTCTCGTCCAATAGAATTATTGTGTAAATCCATTATTTCTTCTGCCTTATCCTGATTGTTATGCATATTTCCATCAATTTCATGGTATTTTCCTAATATTTTTGCAGGAATTTCTCCAAGTCTAAGAGTTAAATATGCTTGCATATATGCGTGTCTGAACGCATCTGATTCATTATTATGTACCGAACCATTAGAACCGACTTCAAATCCATATTTCTCCTGAAATTTTGTGGTATCTCTAAGCATAACATTAGTAAATTCATTCTCTGTCCAAGGTGTTTTGTCATTTGTTTTATTATTGTTATTATTTGAATATGTAGTCATTTTGTGTTATCCTTTCGTTACAATGAAGTTCCATCAATCTTTATTTTTGAATATTGTTTCGTTTGCTGGTTATATTGATTTGTTTGCATATATAAATGTATTGTTTATTGAACAAATATATAATTTGTTAAAAGTAGCTCCTACAGAAAAATTTATATTTGATTCTTTTGCATATAATAATATGCTCGTGCCTGTTTATTTGTTATTATTCTTAATAGAGTATATGCTGCTAAAATCAAAAAAATTACAGCCAATAGTTAAAATAAATAACAAAGTCTATATAATTCAATTCTATATAAACCTTGTTATATCCATATTAAGTGCAATATTTTATTTTTGGGCAGTTTATCAATTAAGCAGATAAGCATATCAATATAACCATAACTAAATTACGGTGGTTTGTAGTACATAATAATTTCTCCTAAAATTAAGCACAAAAATACGTAGTAACTCCTGTATCTTAACAGTTTGTCCTACGCATTTACTTAAAAACTTGTTTTCAAACTAAATATACAATTTATTCTACAAATTTTAATGTTATTTGTCAATGATATGCAGTATTATGTGTAGTATAAAAGTTATGAGTTATATAAGTCTTAAACATAGTCTGCAACTCTGTATCACTATCTATAAAAATAAAAAAGAAAAAAGTTTATATCTTTCTATTTTGCTTAAAGTATATTTATAAAGAAACATACCTATACAGATTTGTAATTACATCTAACGGCACTCATACGCCCCAGAGCACATTTTTAGCCTCTTTTATGATATCAAAACCCAGTCGATACCTTCTGAGCCTTGTAGGAAGCGACAGTGGAGACAGATTGAATGCTTTTTTGTTTTATGATAAATCATCTTCTGTATTATCGGAACCCTTATCATTTTTACAGACATCTATGACAAGCAAAAGTAAAATTGAAAAGGAATAGGAATGAGCCAATGGGATTTAACTGTATTCTTATATATAATTAACAAAATTAATTAGCACATATTTAAAGATTATTAGTAAAATCTAGTGCCTGATAAAGATTAATTGCAGATATAATTTTGTTGATTTCTGATGAAATAGTTTGTTTTTTTGAAATTAGCAATTTTTCTTCCTGTAAAATTAAATCTATATTATCTGCGGTTCCTGATTCTTCTTTTATTTTTGTATAACTTAATTCTTTTATATCCGTATTTAATCTGTCGTTTGTTATAGTTTTTATATTTTCTGCAGTTTTCATTGCGTATAGGGCATCATTTGTTTCTT
>CAMHDG010000237.1 GCA_946183815.1 uncultured bacterium
ACATACTGATAATTTTTAAAAAACATTTTTTATTATTTGAAAAATTTTTATAAAATTTTTATAAAATTTTATAAAATTTTATAAAATTTTATTAATTTATTTTTATTCATGAATTTTATCAAAAGTAATTTCATCGTCTTTATTTACATCAATAAGAATTTTATCTCCACGTATAAACTTATTTGACAAAATCTCTTTTGAGAGAGGGTTCTCCACGAGTTGTCTTATAACCCTCTTAAGCGGTCTTGCACCATAAATAGGGTTAAAACCACGTGTAGCAAGGAATTCCTTGGCATCGTCAGATATAACGACATCAAGTTCTTTTTCCTTCAGAAGCCCCTTCAAGTGTTCCATCTGAATATCAACAATAGCCGATAATTGAGTCAAATTAAGGGCTTTGAAGAATATAGTTTCGTCAACTCTGTTCAGGAACTCAGGTTTGAACCTTTCACGCATAATTGCCATGACTTTTTCTTTTGTATCTTGAAATCCGCCTTCAGCAATGGCTGCATTTAGCGAATCTTCAAGTATAATGTCGCTTCCGATATTACTTGTCATTATTATAACAGTATTTTTAAAGTCAACCGTTCTTCCTTTTGAATCTGTTAAACGCCCATCATCAAAGAGTTGTAGCATTATATTAAACACATCAGGGTGTGCCTTTTCTATCTCATCAAAAAGAACGACTGAATAAGGTTTACGTCTTACGGCCTCAGTTAGTTGTCCGCCTTCCTCATAGCCAACGTATCCCGGAGGAGCACCGACAAGTCTTGCTACATTATGTTTTTCCATATACTCACTCATATCGATACGAATAAGTGCATCTTCATCATTAAACATAAACTCTGCAAGTGCTTTTGCCAGTTCAGTTTTACCCACACCAGTAGGGCCTAAAAAGATAAATGTCCCGATAGGTCTGTTAGGATCTTTCAGCCCCGATCTTGCACGCCTGATTGCATCAGATACTGTTGTTACAGCCTCGTCCTGACCAATTAAACGCTTATGAAGGTAATCCTCCATTTTGAGTAATTTTTCCATCTCGCTTTCAATAAGTTTGCTTACAGGTATCCCTGTCCATTTACTTACGATTTCTGCTATATCATCCTCATCAATTTCTTCTTTAAGGAGTTGGTTTTTTGCTCTGTCTTTATCCTGCAAAGACTTTAACTGTTTTTCCAGTTCAAGTAGTTTTCCATATTTTAACTCTGCTGCGGTTTGCAAATCAGTGTTACGTTCTGCCTCTGCAATTTTGTTTTTAACAGTATTTATTTCATCTTTTATTGATGCCTCACCTGTAATTGACTGTTTTTCCTGCTCCCATTGAGTTGTCAATCTTGTGATTTCAGAGTCAAGTTTATTAATTTCTTCAGTTAATTTATCAATTTTTTCTATGCTTTCAGGGTTGGTTTCCTTTTTCAGAGCCTCTCTTTCAATTTCTAACTGAATTTTTTGGCGTAACATTTTATCAATTTCTTCCGGCATAGAATCAATTTCAATACGTAAAGATGATGCTGCCTCGTCAATAAGATCGATTGCTTTATCCGGTAAAAATCTGTCTGTAATATATCTGTCAGACATTTTTGCTGCAGCAATAAGAGCACTGTCTAAAATACGAACCCCATGATGTACTTCGTATTTTTCTTTTAAACCTCTTAAAATACTTATAGTATCTTCTACTGATGGTTCATTTAATAAAATCGGTTGAAAACGTCTTTCAAAGGCAGGGTCTTTTTCAATATATTTTCTGTATTCATTTATTGTAGTTGCCCCAATAGTTCTTAAGACACCTCTTGCAAGCATTGGTTTAAGAAGGTTACCTGCATCCATTGCACCTTCTGTCGCACCTGCCCCTATAATAGTGTGAATTTCGTCAATAAACAATACTATTTGACCGTCAGAGTCCTCTACCTCTTTAAGAACTGCTTTAAGTCGCTCTTCAAATTCGCCTCTGAATTTTGCGCCTGCGACAAGTCCGCCCATATCGAGAGCACACAATTTTACGTCTTTTAGGCTTTCAGGGACATCACCCCTTACGATACGTTGGGCAAGTCCTTCAACTACTGCTGTTTTACCAACTCCCGGTTCACCGATTAAAACAGGGTTATTTTTAGTCCTTCTGTTGAGGACTTGTATAATTCTTCTTATTTCTTCGTCACGACCTACAACGGGGTCTAGTTTTCCTTTTCGTGCAAGTTCTGTTAAATCAGTAGAAAACTTTTCTAAAGCCTGCATATTTTCTTCAGCATTTTTATTATCCACTTTTTTATTCCCTCTAACTTTCTTCATAGCCTTTAAAACTTGTTTATCAGTAACATTGTATGCTTCAAGTGTTTTTTGGATGTCAGTTCCATGCAACTGAGTCATTGCAAGCAAAATCACCTCTACACTGATAAACTCATCTTTTAAATCTTCAGATATTTTCTCTGCTATATTAAGCAATTTTTTTGTATCATCTGACAAATAAATTTCATTACTTGAAGGAGGAATAGATAATGTCGGGAAAGAGGATATTCTGTACATAATTGCCTGAATAAAATCTTTATTAAGTAATTTTAACTCATCTAAATACGCTCTTATCGGACCATTATCCTCAATCATTGCCAGCATTAAATGTTCAGGCTGAATTTGATTATTCTTATACCTGTTCATACAAACACTTGCAGAATTTAAAATTTCTTTTGAATAATTCGTTAACTTTTCAATATCAACCATGAACTTTTACTCCTATCTACATTCTTATTTTAAACGATATTTTCATGAAATTAAAAAAGTTAACGATTATTTAATATTTGGTAAATTATTCTTTAGCGGGGTAAATATATAAATCGTTAAAAGCCCCTCTCCTTTGGAGAGGGGTTGGGGAG
>CAMHDG010000238.1 GCA_946183815.1 uncultured bacterium
TCCCCAACCCCTCTCCAAAGGAGAGGGGCTTTTAACGATTTATATCATTTACCCCCGCTAAACAATAATTTACCCTTGATATTTCCCTAAAAATCATTAAATAAATAGAAACTACATCAAAAAGACGAAAAATTGTTTTTTGTCATAAAGTAGTGATAGTTTGTGCCGACATAGAGAGTAACTAACACTATAGGAGATTACCCCACGTGTACACCAATGGCGTAAACACATATAATAAAGTGCATGAGGAAAAACCTCAATTAACCAGTCAGCAGTTCACATCTGACGGGGAATCTTTCATGAACTTTATGGAAAAAGAGGAAAAAACAAGCGGAGAATTGAGAGAAACCGCACAGGAACTTGCGGAAGATGAGTCTATCCTTTCGACTGACGAAGAAAACAGAGCCATGGCAGGCAGAGGGCAGGAAAAACCTAAGGAAGAAAAAACACAATTACCACAATTCCCTGAGGATAAAGCACGTCTGCTCAAACTTATGGAAATGTCTAACAAGTTTAATATGCCGACTATAAATATATCAAAAAGTAAAAAAGAGGTCGAAAATACAGTAGGTAAAGGTTCAGATGATAATAATGAACCTGAGGACATCACCTCTGTTGTCGCTAAAATCGCTGCAATGAGAGAGGATACCTCCGCTCTTGAAAACGATGATATTGAAACAGAAATAGGAACAGACAAACACCCTGAAGATTTTGACGAAGAAGGCAAAAAAGATAATTCGCAGGTACTTCACGAAACTGAAGAAGAACTTTTAGAAGATATGTCTATCCTCTCAACCGAAGAAGAAAACTTAGAGATGGCAAGAAGAAACTCTGCTATGAACAGATTAAGTGATGAGGACTATAAAACCACAGAAGATGACATGATGTTCCTTAATGAAATTGTTGCACTTAATAACCAAATGCACGTTGAAAAATCAGATGTTATCCAAAACACCCAAAATGTTTTGAGTGCATTGGTTAACCAAACAAAAACACTTGATAACAGAATTGATGTTTCTGAACTATCAGAAGCGGATGTTAATTGTTTAATCGGGTTTTTAAGAATGGGCGAAACAAATTCCGAACATTTTACAGATGACGATAATGACGAATTGGCAAAATTATCCGCTAAATTCGTTGCCCTGCTTAAAGATTCGATTATTAATAAAAAAGTTTTCAGAATAGATTTTGACAATCACATTTCTGTCATTATAAGAATAAGTACAGAGGGAAAATTAGTAACAGAGTTTTTAACAGACGATGATGCTATGGAAACCTATTTAAAAAATAATCTTCATGTATTAAAAGAGAGATTTGACGAGTTAAAAGTAAACTATGAAGATATAACTTATAAAAACACTACAAAAGAGATTTAACTAAAAAGGAGATACACGAATGTATGATTCGTACACCACGGCGATAAATGCCCGAGTTGCAACTACACACTGGATGAATGTTTTAACGGATAACATGACAAATATGTACACCCCCGGTTTCCGTGAAAACAAGGTTACTTTTGACACATTTTTAGGCGGTGCTGTCGTAGATAACCCAATCAAAAACCAAGGACAAGGTAAATCTACCCCTGGGACTTCAAACGAAAACGTATTCTTTGAGGGTAACGGGTTCTTTATCACACGTAACGATCAGGGCAAAATTATTTACACAAGATTAGGTGAATTTACATTCGACTCTGAAGGTGTATATAGAGCCAAAAACGGAGATGCTGTTCAGGGCTATATTTTAAACGATAACGGCGAGATTATGGCAGGTACTAAACGCATAAGCCAAGATTTATACGAAGAAACCGCTATGAAAGGTGGCGCTCTAAGTATTCCAACTACTAATATTAAACTCTGGATAGACCCTAATAACGGGAAATTTATGGGTAAATACGATGAGTACGAAATAAAAGAGGACGGTACAATCTACGGTAAAGCAGACAGCGGTAAGCGTATGGTACCTTTATACAAGATTGCAACTGCAAATTTCCATAACAACAGCGGACTATTTGAAATCAGTGACGGCAAGTTTGTTGAAACAGAAGAATCAGGTAAACCGGTAATTGGCAAAGGTTCAATCAGAGCAGGACTACTCGAACAGTCTAACACAGATTTCAAATGTAATATGAGCCACTATCAACAGGCAAAAATGCAGATGGAATTGGTAAACGCTCTTATTAAATCTAACAAAGAATTGCTTGAAGAAGCAATGAGGCTTGTTTCTTCATAGAGTAGTGAACTGTAATAGTGATTTGAATAAGGCATCGCCTATTCACCTGTTACAATTCACTATCCACCAAAAAATTAAGTTAGTGTTAGTTAAACTCCATTTTAACGGGAAGCGTTGGCTTCCCTTTTTATTTTGGGGTAAATGCAAATGAATATTATTGTAGTGTGTAGTGAATTTTAATTTACTGCACAAAAAATTTTGGTAATGATAGAGATACTTTTGTAATATTTTAAAAGGTAATAAATAAAAAATCGGGATGACAAGATTCGAACTTGCGACCCCTGCGACCCGAACACAGTGCGCTACCAAACTGCGCTACATCCCGTTTTTATTTACATTTTTATTATATTACAATATTTTTTCCTGCGCCACCAACCTCTCTCAAAACAATACTTAATTGTTTTGTTCGGCAGAGTGCTACATCCCGATGTTTATTTCCTTTTTTATTATAACACTAAAAGTGTAAACCAAACTGCTACCTCTCAAAAATGATACTCAATCATTTTCTCGGCAGAGTATCCCGATGTTTATTTCCTTTTTTATTATATTACAATATTTTTTCCTGCGCTACCAACCTCTCTCAAAACAATACTCAATTGTTTTGTTCGGCAGAGTGCTACATCCCG
>CAMHDG010000239.1 GCA_946183815.1 uncultured bacterium
TGTTTGGCGGCACTTTTTTTACATCAAGCATTATAGGGAAAATTATATCAATAATTCCCAGTTTATCCATTTTTTTGAGAATTTTGTCAGCATATTTGCCCCCAAAGAGTTTCAGTATTTCGCAATTTCTTCTCTCTACTGCGGGTTTGAGTATTAGTCCTTTGTGTTTCTCAATATAACTCAATGTTTTATTTTCTATCTCAAAACCTGTTGTTGAGGCAAATCTAAAAACTCTTATCATTCTTAACGGGTCATCAATAAAATTTTCTTCTGATAGCCCTCTTATAATTCCGTTTTTTAAATCATTTACCCCGCCTGTTAAATCTGTGATTTCAGATGTTTTAATATTATATGCTATTGCATTTATAGTAATATCTCTTCTTTTTATGTCATCTTCAAGAGAATTGTTTACAGGGTTTGTAACGTCAATATAGTTAATTTTGTCTGCCATAACAATACGGTAAATATTGTTGATTTCGTCAAGTGCTATTACCGTTGCTGTGTCGTTGTTTGTATCAAACTTTTTTGCAAATTCTTTTGCAGGCATGTCTGTTACAATAATATCAAGGTCGTGAATTTCATCAATATTTTTGTTCCCTGACAAAATATCACGAACAGCCCCGCCAACAAGATAGATATTATTTCCTGTTGATTTTAAAAGGTTGAATATTTTATGATTTTTTAGTTTAGTTTCCAAATTCATAAACTATATTCCCCAAGGTTACAATGACAGCAGTTTCTGCTTTTAATATTAAATCCCCCAGAGTAAGCATAGGCAGATTATGTTTTCTCATAAGTTCAAACTCATTTTCTGAAAACCCGCCTTCCGGACCTATTATAAGTAAAATATTTTCACCATCTTTTGCGGGATTTTCTCGTAAGTATTCTTTAAAACTGCCGTTAGTATTTCTTTCACAAAGCGCAATTACTCTGTCAAACTTTTTATCGTTAATAACTGTTTCCAGTGTTGTTAAATGATAACATGTTGGAATGTTTGCCCTTTCGCACTGTTTTGATGCTTCATACATAACCTTTTGCCATTTTTCTAATTTAGAGAGTGCAACAGATTTTTTTAAGGCGCAGTTTTCGGTATAGACAGGGTAAACCCCTCTTACTCCAAGTTCTGTTGCTTTTTCCATTATTGTAAGTTGGGCATCACTTCGCAGGGGTGTTTGTGCAAGATACAGGTTATATGGCAAATCTCTTTGCGATTTTTCATAACTTATTACATCACATTCCACAAATTTGTTCTCTATTTTTGAAACAGTTGTTTTATATTCAATTTCGTTTTCATCAATAAGTAAAAGGGGCTCACCAACTTTTACCCTCAAAGATTTAACTATATGGTTATAGTTTTCTTTTTCGTCAATTATGATTTTATTCTCTTTTACTGATTTTGAATTGATGAAGAAATGTGGCATTATTTTTTCCCTTTACCATTGTCTGTTACGACAGACAGAACATAATTATCATTAAAATACTTATTGGCAACCTCAATAATATCTGATGCGGTTACTGATTTTATGAGTTCAGGGTATTCATCAATAAATTTATATCCTCTTCCTGAGCCTTCAAACCAGCAAAGAGTTTCTGCTTTATCAGAATTTGTTTCAAGAGCAATAACATACTGTCCTAAAATTCTGTCTTTTGCCTCTTGCAATTCTTTATCGCTTACAAATTCGGTCTTAAATCTGTTTATTTCAGTAAGTGCTTTTGTTTTTGAATGTTCCATTGTTTTAGGGTTAGTGCCTATATAAACGATAAATGCCCCTGACAGCATATTAGGCGAATAGTTTGAACCCAGTTGATATGCAAGTCCTTCTGCCTCACGAAGATTTACAAACAGTCTTGAACTCATACCTGAACCTAAAATAGTATTTATAACATTTAAAGTTGCATACTCTTTTAAGTTTGTTATCCCAGACGTTTGCCAGCCTAAAATTATCCACGCTGTTTTTTGGTCATTCAATCGAACATCTTTTATTTTCTTTGTTGTTATTTTTGGAATAGAGTGTTTTGAGTAATCAAAATTTGTAGTTATTTCTGACTTAAACATTGCGCCAAATCTTTCCATTAGTAAATCTTTATCTTCAATGTTTCCTGCAACAGAGATAACAATGTTTTTAGGGTTATTTACCTGTTTTTTGTATTCAAAAAGATCTGCTCTTTTTATATTAGGAAGATTTTTTTCTAATACCTGTGTAGAACTATTATAAACTGAATTTCCGTAAATCATTGAACGAAAACCGTCAAGAGATAGTTTTAACGGGTTATCTCTTGTTTGTTTTATGTTATTCAATATGTGTTTTTTTGATTTTTCAATTTCCGTATCATCAAATACAGAATTATTAATAATTTCATTTAAAATATCAATCGTTTGGTCAAGGTATGTTTTTGTTGTTAAAACATTTATTCTGAATGAATCAGCAGTACCTGAGGCAGATATATTGATTCCTTTTTCTTCTAATAACTGTGCAATTTCTGATGCTGAATATCGTTTTGTACCTTTTAAGAATAAATCAGAGTATAAGGCACTTACTCCTTTTTCTCCGTTAGCAAGGAAGTCACCGCCTTTTGTTATTATACTGATTGCTATAATATCGTTATAAGGGGTGTCACTTAACAGCATAGTCATTCCGTTACCGTAAACATATTTTTGAGTGTTAGCGTTTGATTCAGTAAGTTTTGGTCTGTTTACATTTGCACTTACAGGTTTTATGTTTACATCTTTTTGGTTAATAGTTGCTTTTTCACAAGATTTTGGCAATATGACCGACACCGCACTATTTGTTTTTTCTAAATATTTATTAGCAACACGTTTTACATCAAACACAGTAACTTTATTAATATTT
>CAMHDG010000240.1 GCA_946183815.1 uncultured bacterium
GATTAGTAAAATTTTATCATAAATTTATTCATAAATTTTTATAATTAAAATAATGAAAAGGTGCGTGTATTGCACCTTTTAGTAGTTATATAGTTTAAAAAATTTATGTTTAATTTTTTCTTAAATTTAGGTTAAAATTATCTGTCAACCTCAATTAGTTCATCATCCATATTGACAAAAACATTGTTGTTCTTCATATCATAAACAGTAGAAGCACCATCTTTTCCGTAAAGAATGATGTCAGGAAATTCGTCTTTTGTTAAGTCTTTTACTCCAAGAGAATCAACGCTATCGTATGCGACTTCCGCTGCCATTTCATTTAGCATACTTTCCATTTCGTGGTTGTTATATAATGCTGCACCTGTTGCACTTATGATAGAGCCAACGGCAGTTCCTATCAAAAAGGCACTTTGAACTTTATCTTTTATTGATTTTTGTCTTAAATCTTCTGCATTATTTTGAATTTCTTCAAAATGTTTTGTTTTACTTGGCGAACCACCGTCTATTGTTTTTGCTTTAAAATATACGGGTTGACTCATAGTTAACGGTCTAATCATGTTCAATTCTCCTTGTTGGTCGATATGTTTGGTTTAACGTCTAAAAATAAATTTTTTGCTAATCTTAAAAAAAATGTAAAATAAATTTTACATAACCATGTTTTTACATACCTTAAAACATGGTATCAAATCAAAAATAAGCATGATAAACTAAAAAAAAGAACATATAGAGGAGGGAATATGCCTGCAGGTACAACAAGAAACACATCATCGGATATAAATCAATTAATGCCCCAAAATATTGAGGCGGAAGAAGCGGTATTAGGCGCAATATTAGTGAACCCACGTTCACTTGATAAGGTTATCAGCAACCTTAAACCTGAATATTTTTACAAACCTGCTAACAGATATATTTATGAGGCGATTTTGCAATTATCAAATAATAATGATGTTATAGATATTGTGTCTGTTTCCGATACCCTTAATATAAATCAAAAACTGGAACTTGTTGGTGGTCGTGCTTATATCAATGATTTGCATTTTAAGTGTATTTCAACTGCAAATGTAGGTTATTATGCGGAAATTATTGAAGAAAAAGCAATAAAGCGTTCTTTAATCAATATTGGGACAGAAATTACCACAACAGGTTATGACCTTTGTCCGAGTCAGGAGTCTTTGGATAAAGCGGAAAAATTAATCTTTGAGGTTTCTAATAAGAAAACATCTTCTGATTTAGTGCCGATAGAAGATTTAGTAATAGATACTTATGAAAAAATAGAATACAGATATAAGCATCGTGACGAAAAAACAGGTGTAGAATCAGGGTTTTATGATTTAGATGAAATGACAAACGGTTTCCAAAAATCAAATTTGATTATTCTTGCAGCCCGTCCTGCTATGGGAAAAACTGCGTTTGCTCTGAATATAGCCCAAAATGCCGCTTTGAAATATAACAAAACAGTTGCGATATTTTCACTTGAAATGTCGAAGGATGAACTTGTTCAACGTCTTATGTGTTCTGAGGCAGAGGTTGATTCTCAAAGATTGCGTTCAGGGAATATGCAGGCTACTGACTGGGAAAAACTGGCGGATGCTATGAGTGCACTTTCTGAAGCCTCTATTTATATTGACGACACCGCAGGTTGTACTCTGATGGATATCCGTGCAAAGTGCAGACGTTTGGCAATGCAGCAAAAAGATTTAAGTTTAATCGTAATTGACTATCTTCAACTTATTATGCCGGCAGGGAAAATGGTTAGCATTCAGCAACACGTGGCTGAGGTTTCCAGAGGGTTAAAGTTGTTGGCAAAAGAACTTAATGTCCCTATTATTACCCTTTCTCAACTTTCCAGAGGCCCTGAACAAAGAAACGATAAACGTCCGCAACTTGCTGACCTGAGAGATTCAGGTTCTATCGAGCAGGATGCTGATATTGTAATGTTTATATATCGTGGGGATTATTATGTTACAAATGGTGAGGCAACTGAAGAAGAGGCTGCGGAACTCGCTAAAAATAAGGGCGAAGCAGAAATTATTATTGCAAAACAAAGAAGCGGGCCTACCGGTACGGTAAGATTATTGTTCCAAAATAATATCACTAAATTTAAGAATAAATCTAAAACTACAGTGGAGTTTTAAATTATTGTTTATCTGCGAAGCAGATATATCTCTCCTTGGAGAGAGAGAAATTTCTTAATGAACTGCTTGCAGTGAATTTAGAAATTTGAGAGAGGGTAAATAATAGTTGGTTTAATAATTGAACCCTCTGTCCAACCCCTCTCCAGAGGAGAGGGGCTTTTAACGATTTATATATTTACCCCCGCTAAACAATAATTTATTTACCATTATCACTTTATGTGGTAAAATATGGCTATGAGTTTTGATAGGGAAAATTTAAAGAATATATATAGAGCAATTACTGCAAGAATGAGGGCTCGTTGGGACAGAATGAATAAGCAGCAACGTACTTATTTTATTCTTTTGGTTGCTCTTATTATGGTTCTGATGTGGGCATTTATTACGGCAGGTGTTATTACAACAAATTTTAATCGTAATGCTCTCCATTCAGATACTGACAAACAAGAATTAAAGGTTTCCAGTATGATTCTTACCGAAACTAAAGATGGTCAGAAATTTTGGGAAATTTTCGGCGAAACAGGTCAGTACAGTAGTGACCATAAGATTGCTCATCTGAATAACGTGGTAGGTAATTTTTATAAAGATAACGCTGTCGAAATGAGTTTTGAATCTTCAAAAGGTTTGTATAATGAGGAAACTCAAGAAATAATTTTATATGAAAATGTGTTTGTTGTTTTGAAAGATGAAACTTCATTAAAAGCG
>CAMHDG010000241.1 GCA_946183815.1 uncultured bacterium
CTCTCTCTCCAAGGAGAGATATATCTGCTTCGCAGATAAACAATAATTTACCCCTATGTAATTATTTTATGTTTCAGATATAATAATAAATGTAAGAAGAAAAAGTATAAAAAGATGAAATTCGGCTTTCGAGTAGCCGAAGAAAGAAGGAAAAAATGATACCGGAAACAAAGACTATGCAACTTGAAATTGGTGGAAAGACAGTAACTGTCGAAACCGGCAAGTATGCACAATCCACTAATGGTAGTGTAACAGTTAGATGCGGAGATACAATGTTATTTGTACACGCAGTAGTTAGTAAAGAACCAAGAGTTGGGATAGATTTCTTCCCGCTTTTAATTGATTATGAAGAAAGAATGTCATCAATCGGTCGTATCCCGGGGGGTTACAACCGTTCAGAAGGAAAAGCAAGCGACAAGGCTATTCTTGTTTCTCGTTTGATAGACAGACCAATCAGACCGCTTTTCCCTAAAGGATATAGAAACGACATCCAAATAGTTGCTCAATTATTCAGTTATGATCAAGAAAATCAACCTGATACATTAGCAATGTTGGGTGCATCATGTGCGTTAATGTTAACAGGTGCTCCTTTTGAAGGACCTATCGGTGCAGTTAGAGTATCACGTGATGAAAACGGTAATTTCATCGCTAACCCTACTCACGCACAAGCAAAAGCATCAGATCTTGATATCGTTGTAGCAGGTACTCACGATAGCGTTATCATGGTTGAAGCAGGCTGCAAATTCGTTACGGAAGACGATATTATGAATGCAGTTGCTTTCGCACAGGAAGAAATCAAAAAACAATGTGAAGCACAAGTTGAGTTTGCTAAACAATGCGGAGTTGAAAAAGAAGAATTTGTAAACCCTTACGATACTTCAAGAATTGCTCAAATTATTGAAGAAACCGCAGGGGCTATGATTCACGATGCTTATCACAATTTTGACAGAAAATACAGACAAGACAAACTTGACGAGGCTAAACAACTTGTTAAAGAAAAAATTGATGCTCTCCCTGAAGATGATTATATTAAACAAATCATAGAAGAAACAGGAATCGACTTTGTTGCAGAAGAATTTAAAGCAGCAGAAAAACACGTTATGCGTGCAATGATTCTTGACGAGGGCGTCAGAGCAGACGGACGTAAATATAACGAGGTCAGACCTATTTGGTGTGAAGTTGGGGTTATCCCAAGAGCGCATGGTTCTGCCGTATTCACAAGAGGTCAAACACAAATCTTGTCAGTGGCAACACTTGCAGGCCCTGCAATGAAACAAGAATTAGACGGTGTTGATCCTCAAACAGAAAAGACTTATATGCACAAATATATCTTCCCTGGATTCTCTGTTGGCGAAGTTAAACCGTTGAGAGGCCCTGGAAGACGTGAAGTTGGTCACGGTAATTTGGCAGAAAGAGCAAATATTCCTGCATTACCATCACAAGAAGAATTTGGTTACACAATCCGTGTTACATCTGATGTATTAGAATCAAACGGTTCTACATCAATGGGTTCAACTTGCGGTTCTTCAATGGCATTGATGAACGCAGGTGTTCCTGTTAAGTGTATGATAGGCGGGGTTGCTATGGGTATGATTAAAGAAGATGGTTACGAACCTGTTGTTCTTACTGATATCCAAGGTATAGAGGACTTTTTAGGCGATATGGACTTTAAAGTTACAGGTAACGATGACGGTATTACCGCTCTTCAAATGGATATGAAAGCAAAAGGTATCCCTAACGAAACCTTAAGACGTGCTTTATTCCAAGCAAAAGAAGGCAGATTACATATCTTAGGCGAAATGAGAAAGGTAATTACAGAACCGGGACCTATGTCACCTTATGCACCAAGCATAACTACATTGACTATTCCGACAGAAGATATCGGAGCAGTTATCGGACCCGGTGGTAAACAAATCAGAGAAATCATTGACGCATCAGGTGCTGAAATTGATATTCAGGATAGCGGTGTTGTAACGATTACCTCTAACGATCAGGAAGGTGCTCAAATCGCTATCAAAATGATTAAGGATATTACATTCAAACCTGAGGTTGGGATGGTTTTGAAAGGTAAAGTAGTAAGAATTATCCCTATCGGTGCGTTTGTAGAACTCGGCGGCGGAAAAGACGGTATGGTTCACATCTCTCAAATCTGCCACGAAAGAATTGACTCTATCGAACCACACGTAAATATCGGCGATGAAGTAATCGTTAAGATTATCAAGATTGACGAACGTGGCAGAGTTAACCTCACTATCAAAGGCGTTTCTGACGAAGAAAAAGCCAGCGTACAGGGGTAAATGGGGGTAAATGTTTAGAGGGGTAAATGATTAAACGAGTAAATTCGTTTGGTTTACCTGAAGCAATAAAGTAAGTTGGGGAAAACCCAACAAAATAAATGAAAGCGGAGTTTTGAATTTTCAAAACTCCGTTTTGGTTTATCAAATATTATTTAACGATTTCTGTTTATTACTAAAGAAAACCCTAATTCATTTAAAATTTTGGATAGTATATTCAAATCAGGTTGTATATTTGAGTGTAAAAAGTTTCTTATCTTTATTTGCGAAATTTCTACTTTTTCAGAAAAATTTGATATTCCGCCTCTAAAATTTATTTCAGAATACAAATATTTATAAAATAATTTATAATTGTTTTCTTTTATACACATGGATAAAATTATATTTAAATTATTTGCTTGATTTTCATCAACTTTTAGAACTTTTTGAAGATTTTCAACAGTCTTGTTAGTGTTAGAAAAAAATAAAAGATTGTCATTACTCATAACTTTATTACCAATTATCGTCCATGGTTACATTTGCTGCTTCTTGACCGA
>CAMHDG010000242.1 GCA_946183815.1 uncultured bacterium
CAGGGGTAAAGGGGGTAAATGGGGTAAATGGGGTAAATGGGGTAAATGGTGCAACCTCTGAACCTCTTGATTTTGCTATCCCTGATAATACAGGTGAAAATATTTCACAATTAAATCCTTATTTTTGTGAGTTGACAGGGCACTATTGGGTTTTGAAAAATTATATTGATACTTGCAAGGAAGATTATATCGGCTTTGGTCATTATAGAAGATTACCTGATTTAACAGGTACGTCTGATGTTGATAAGCCATCTATTTATGGAATGGCATACAGCGAATCGGGTGATTTTTTTGAACAGATGAAGGAACATAATTTATCACAATATCTTATGTTGTTTGATGTTGTTCTCCCTTGTTCTTGTTATATGTATGAAAATACGGTTAACCCGCAACTGCGTGATGATGAACCTCACTATAATGTTTATGACCATTTCTTAAAAGAACATAAAAATGATTTGCTTGACACTTTAAAAGCGGTATTTACTCTTGTTTATCCTGATGACTTACCTGCACTGGAAGAAGTTTATGCACAGGAAAAATCTCATTTTTATAATATGTATTATATGAGAACTCCTTTAATGAAAGCGTTTTTAGAGTGGGAATTTGAGATTTTAGAATATATGGGACAAGCGATAGGTGGCTGGAATCAGGATCAGTACAGAAGAATGGCGGGTTTTGTAGGAGAAACGCTTGTTAATATATGGTTAAAACTGGACAGGAATAAATCTCTTCAGGTAGGGTATGCACCTGTTTATATGATTGATTTTGAATCGGAATATATCGCAAAAATAAACGAGTATCATTCACAAGGACTTTATAATGAGGCATTAGAGGAGTTAAAGAATTTATTACCTGTTGCGTCAGAACCGTTTGCAGTTTCCTTTTCAATATCAGAAATATCTTTTGGAATAGGAAACGCACAGCAGGGTCAACAGTATCTTGAAATATCAGAAAATTATGCAACTACGGGAGAAGATTATTTTAGACTGGGGATGCTAACTTCACAGGCAGACCCGTCTGCTGTTGATAAAGTTTCAGAGTTGTATGAAAAAGCAATACAGTTACAGCCTGACGAAAAATTGTTTGCACTTTCTTATGTTGCCTTTACAGACCAGTTACACGATGTAAACAGAAGTGCAAAAGCATGGCCTTATCTTTTAAAATTTGAACTGACCCCTGAAGAACAGGAGGCTTATAATAAATTTAAAAAGGTTTATGACATGGTGAATAAAGCGTAATTATGCTTTGATTTTCCCTGCTTTTATAAGTTGTTTTATTATTTTTGCTTTCTCTTTTTCTATAGGGAGTCTTGTGTCGCCCTCTACTAATTCTTGTATTTTATTAAATACGTCGTGAACAAATTTTTTGTTTTCTGATTTAAAATAATCCATAAGTATGAAATCAGGACGAGGACTCTTTTTGTGGTTAGTAACCCCAACTGCAACACATGCCTCTATTTCTGACCCGTTTAACATTGGTGAAAATCTGTCACTTGCAAATCTTGGGTCAAAAAAGGTAATAGATATGTTTTGCGATTTGGCATAATTTTCAAATGCCCCTTTTGCACTGTTTAATTCTTTAACAGAGGTGCTTGGCATAAGTCTTGAGTCACGTATTATTACAGAGTTTTTGTTATATTTTTGAGTCTTTTTTAAACCAAAATTAAGTATATTCATTTTTTGTCCTTTTGCTTAATTTTTTAATACGTATGAATAAATGTTTTTGCATGTGAAATGATAAAATATTAATTTTTGTAAAGATATGGATTAAAAAATTAAAGAAACCTGAAAAAAGTGCCGTCATATAAAGTGTCAATAAAATGTTTAGGGGTACGGAATGTCAATAAATGCAATAAACGGTTTTAATAATGTACAGTTCGGTGGTGTTCAGGCAGATCCAATTAAACCTGAAACAAGAGAAAAACTAAAAGAATTAGGGATTGACGAAAAGTCTGTAAAAACAGAAACACAGGCTCAATTAAAAATTCACGAAAAAGCAGAAGAAATAAAAAAACAGATAAATGAGCAAATGCAGGCACAAACTGCTTCACAACAACAAGGAGCAATGGCAGGCAGTATATTTGCTCAACAACCGCAACAAGTTCAACCTAATCAGGCCGTTGATAAAGTTGATGGGATAAAAGAATCTCAACAAATACAACAACCAAAAGGTGTTGAACAGCAACACGCACTACATAATCAACAACAGGGGAATGAGCAGGTTAAGGCTTTCGCAGGTTCTCATGCTCCTCAGCAAACTCAACAAATACCTCAAAATCAGCCGTTTGAACTCGACAAAGATTTAGTCGCTATGTATAACAAAATCAGACTCGGTATGATTTAAAAAAAAGACTTTTCATAATAATTTTCTCCTAGATAAATCAGGCACTTCCCGCAAGGACAAGTGCTTTATTTTTTTTAAGTGTATTAGGCGGAAAATATAATGGGGAAAAATATGTATGAGTTTTGAATTAAACTAAAAAGGACTATCAAATGATAGTCCTTTTTAATTGCCGATGGTCGGGGTCGAACCGACACGTAGTTGCCTACACCAGATTTTGAGTCTAGCACGTCTACCAATTCCATCACATCGGCTTATTTAATTATCACGTGAGTTCCCCCACACAAGTTAGAATAACAAAAAAATATTAAAATATCAAATATTATTTTACTTTTTAAAAATTATCATTAAATACTATACGGAATACGGACAAAATGTGAGTGTATATGATGAAAAATTTAACTATGAAGAACAAATTAAGCCTTATTGTGTTAGTATCTTTATTTTTAATGATATTAAATCCTTTATTTG
>CAMHDG010000243.1 GCA_946183815.1 uncultured bacterium
CATAAATAACCGACATAAAATGTATATCATGCCTGATTAATAAGGGAATAATTCCATAATTACGTGACAAATTAATCAATTTTTAAAGCCCGTAATTATCCAATGCATCATTTATCATCTTTTTAAAATCGTCAACATATTCTTGTGGTTTGACAATTTTGCATAAGGCATCATATCTCATAAGCCTGTGTAATAAAGTTTTTTTATCTTCATATTTATTAGTTATAACTATTGTTCCGTTGGCTTTAAACTTTAATATTTGTTCATTTTCACGGAGTTGATACCTTTTGGCAAGTTTACCTTTCAATTCGTAAACGACTTCTCCACCGGAGATTTTTGTTTTTCTTGCTGACTTATTGGTTGGTTTTACATTTGCCAACTTATCAGGATAAACATCTTCAACCCCGTTATCTGATGTTACTTTTAAGACTATTTTATCCCCATCCATAACAATATCGGCAGGAGTACACTGTTTTTGAGTACCGTCTTTAAATGTAAGCAAAACGTCTGATTCAGCAGTCATTGCTTTTTCAAATAATTTGACTATCAAGTAGTTTTCACTTGATTTGAACCCAACACTTGATTTAAAAAACGGCAAATGCAATTTTTCCAGAAGAGTCTGCATATTTTTATCCTGTGTCTTTGATTTTAGATCCTGATTATTATTTTGGAGTTCAAACAGTAATCTGGTTTCGTCAGGTGTAAATTTAACAGCAAAAGGGAAATTTACCAAACAGTACTTTCCGTCAATTTTTTGAATATCAAGCCCGCAGGACTTGCAGGTATGAACATACTTACTTACAACAAAATTGTTATATGTTCCTGAACCGTCTGCATCCAGTGCTTCCACTAATTCGTTCATAGTCATGTTTTTTTCAAACAATAATAACAAAGTTTTTAAAACCCTGTATGACGCTATATTTATTTTACGGAGATTATTCATAAACCGCCCTCATTTCTTTTAATTTTTCTATAACAATTTCTTTTACATCTTCCGGCTCAAGAACAGTAGCATCTGACGCAAAATTCAACATTCTCTGCATCGCTATAAATTTATTAAAATATTTTCCCTCAACGAGAGAATAATCATTGTGGTTTTCAATAATTGTTTCATTTTCATCTAATTCGTATTCGTCAGCAGATTTTAATTTGAATTTTACATTTATATCCGCACCGATAGTAGAACTGCCATCGAAAAATTTTGATATAACCGATTTTATTCTTGATACATTCAGGAACGAACGGGTCGCAAGGGTATGATTATAGCAAAAGACATAAACTTTGCCATGTCTTACCCCTATTTTTTCAATAGTAATATCATACTCACAACCATCAGGATTATTTGGCGCACGATACAGAATTTTGACCTTATTATATTTCTTGTCATCATATATAAGTTCTTCCAGTACCTCTATATTTTGATATTTTAATAAAGAGATACCTAAAATTTCTTCTTTAATCTTTTCATCAGCAGTCATATTTGCCAGTTTCAAAAATAATTTATGGTAAGCCAAAATCTTTTGCGGAGAGGCTTTTTTCAAAACTTTTTTATAAACATTTTTCAATGCATCAACTTCTGCTGATGTAAGACGAAGATTAAACGGATGAGAAATCAGCCCGTATCTGTGATTATTTTTCTTCGTAGCCTTGGAAATCTGGCAACCTACCGCCTTTAATGTATTAATATCAATTCTTATTGTATCGACAGAATATTCTCTTGATACGACACCGCAATCAATAAGATACTGTCTTATTTCCTCAAAAGTTTTTGGACCTTCAAGAAACGAAATAAACATAACTAATGCTCTTGCACCTGTCATTGATACTTGTTTATGTTCGTCACGCTGTTTTATATAATTCTCTAAACTTACAGCCATAATTCACTTACCTCAATAAATATACCCCTAAATAGTGCTATTTTTATATACTATCAAAAAATCAGAAAAAAGTTAAGGATAAATAAGTAAAATTTACGAAATTTTACTAGCCTATTTTATCCTTATAAAAAGCGATTAAATCTTCTCTTGCTTTTATAGACATTGCCTGTCTTTCAACTGATTCGTGCCAAGGCATATATCCACAGTTATCAGGTAGTGTTTTTAGGGCAGTCATAGGATAATCTTTACATATATCAGGTCTGTTTTCGTAATCAGAACATAAATCATCAGCACCTAATTTACTGCAATAATAAAAATATAAGCGTTCATCAGGATCCATTAAGTCTTTGAGTTTATTGTAATATTCAGGGCAAATAGCCTCAGCCATCTCTTCAGACTCATAAGGTACATAAATAGAAGAGAATTCTCGGGCAAATTTATCACCACGCAAGGCTCTCTGTTTCAACTGCATAGGGTTATACCCGCTCACCGCAAGTTTACAACAAGTCCCGCATTTTAAGCAGGAATACTCTTTTTTCTTTTCTAACATAGCCTTTTTAGAAACTTTTAGTTTTGCTCTGTATTCATTTGTCAAATAAGACAGAGCCTTAATCTGCCAAGCGGTAAACGGACAGGTTGGAGGGAATACTGCAAAAATGTCAGGTTTTTTAACATCACAAGGGATTGTGCAAAAGTTACAATTATGATCAGGTTTAAACTTATCAATTTCATGCCTTATAGCCTTTGCCGCTTCCGTAAATATTTCTTTGTAAAGAGCCTCCATTCGCTCCGATTCAGAACCATAATCTGCCATATCTTTAGAATATCATAAATCGCCCTCCTCGGCAATGGATATTGTTGGTTGGGTGGGAAATTATTGTTTAGAGGCGAACGTAGTGAGCCGATATTTGCAAAAGTGATTAAGT
>CAMHDG010000244.1 GCA_946183815.1 uncultured bacterium
TTTAGTGCATCGGTAAGTTTCAACCGCTCAAGATAATTGTATAACCCGTCTAAAAACTCTGACTTATCTTGCGTGATTCCACAGGTTTTTAAAGCATTACAAAAATCATTATCTATATTTATATCTGTATATTCAAATGTTTGCATGATTATTTTTCTTGCTCTGTGTCAGCACCAGTTTCTGGTGAATTATTTTTATTATCGTCTTTCTTTTTTGAGAAAGCATTTTTAAGTGCCTCTTCAAAATTTATTTCATCTTCTCTCACAAAATCGAAACAGTCGTTTTGTTCGTCATAGGATGATGAATTTAGGTTTAGACCTTTTAAAGATATTTTTTTGATAAATGAAGTATATTTCCCATCATCTATTTTCTTATCTTCTTCTTCAGCCTTGCCCAGTATTTCCTGCAGTTTTTCCCAATCACCGTAGAAATATTCGTTTAATAAAGGCAACACCGAATCAAACCAAATGGTTTGGAGTCCTGTAATACCCTCGCCGTTATGTTTATCTTTTATAAAATAACTGTGACCGATTTGATGATCTCTGTCTGCAAGAATAGTTATTTTTTTGTTCAGTATTTTGAACATATCCTTAAAACTTTTACCTAATTTTTCACTACATTCAAAATCAGCAACTAATTCAGGGTTAGGCATCATTTCTTTAAACTTAAACCTGCGACGGAGTGCAATATCGACTGATGCGATAGAGCGGTCAGACGTGTTCATCGTACCTATGATGTAGAGGTTTTCAGGCACTGTAAACTCGTCTTGAGAGTACGGCAGTCTGACTTTTAACTTTCCTCTCTTATCTTCTTCAATAAGAGTAATCAATTCACCAAAGATTTTAGAGATATTCCCCCTGTTAATTTCGTCAATGATTAGAACGTAAGGTTCAGTTTCCTTTTGTTTTTTAAGATTAAGTTTATTGTTATAAAAATCTTCTATTATCTGAATTTTATCCTCTTCAGAAATAGTACTATTCAGCATATAATCTGATAATGAAACTCGTTTTGAACGATTTTTTAAGTCTTTTAAAAGATTATAAATTGCATAATAATAACTTATCAAACTTATAGCAACACCATTTATTTTAGAAAAATCTTCTTTATTCTTTATATCATTATTTAATGCTTCCTCAAGATATTTATAAGTTATTGAATAAGTATTTGAACCATTTACAGGAGTAATTCTTATACTTTTTGGAGTATATTTGTCTATCATAAATTCAGTATTTTTGGAATCAGTTGTAAGGATAGTACCTATTGAATATTCTTTAATAAAATTTTCTTTCAACTGTTTGAAATTATAAAATAAATCTTTTTTATTTCCTGAAATATCTATCCTTTCAAATAAAGCATCATTACTTATCTTTTTAAATACACCGTCTTTGAGTTGATATTTTACATCACTATTATCCAAATCAGGTTTTATCCCCTCAACAAATTCTTCATAAGAATAAGACTGATGGAACGTGATAAATTCTATGCGTTTTTCCTCATTTTTTAACACATCAAATCTATCTTTTAATTTTTTATAATCGTCACATCCTTTTTCAGATTTTTCATATTCAAGATATAAACCTTTATCCAAAATCTTAATAGCCTCAACAACGGTATTATAAGTTTTCCCGGTCCCCGGAGGTCCATATAAAATTAGATTTTTGTATATTTGTAACTTTGGTGTAGAGGAATATAAAGATTCCAACTTTTGGCATAAGTTTAGATTATTAGTTATTTCAGTAAGTGCTTTTGGCGGAAAATCATTTTCTGTAACATCTTCACATTCTTTATTACTTTTCCAAACTACTTGTCGGCAATGTCTGTATATATCTCTTGTTTCATCATATTTGTATTTTGAAGAAACAATACCATACCCTACCACACTTTTATTACCTTTTTTTACATAAACAATATCACCTTCTGATATATTTTTATAAATATCCCATAATGCTTTTACCCTATTTTTAAAATCACTATCAGAAAGATTTAATTCTTTTACTTTTTCTTGTAATTCTTTCTTTGTCTTATAATTTTCTAAATTCCCAACATTATCCCATCCGATTGCCATAATTCCGGCATTATAAAACTCGTTCCACGATTTTGTTTTTTCCCCTGCAGCAAATATCCAAATTTTATTTTTTTTACCTGATAATTGTTTTCCTTCATCTGTTTCTGTTGCTAACCAGAATAAAAATCTATCAATTTCTATGTTTATAGGATACTTTGTTCTTTTACCAACGATATCACTATACAATTTTTGAATTTTTATTTCATTATTTAGAAAATTATTAAAATCAATAAAATCTAATTTTTCTTTGTATCCTAATACTTTTAGTGCGATATCACTAACACTATTTTTTATGATGTAGTTATCTGGGAATCTATATCCTATTATTTCAAACTTTCCATTAGTAATATAATCAATTTTATATTTTGGATCATTTATAAATGACTCTACTCTTTGTTCTAACGGAATATCTTCATTTAGTAGGAATTTAAAAACATCTATATAGTGTTTAATTTCATGATTAGGATGTCCAAATGCATTTCCTTTTGCAAGAGCCATTCCTACATAACAATTTAAGTTATTACCAATTTCCTGAAAATCTTCCCATCGAGCACTATCAATTTGTTCATTTGTAAAAAACGTTTGACAAAATTTATAATACTTAATTGTTTCAGGATGCTTCTCTATCTCTTCATTAGCATAATTCTTATATTCTAATAAATATTTTTTTAAATTTTTAATAATATTTTCCACTATTTACCTCTATTTTCTTCCTTTTTCCTAATTCCATTTAC
>CAMHDG010000245.1 GCA_946183815.1 uncultured bacterium
TTGTAAACCTATACAAAACCGTTTAAGTAAAATATTTTTCCAATCATTACATTTTTTTATATCGTTTAATTCACAAATTGGTCTATATGTGTCTTTTATCAATTCTTTGCAAGTATAATTATTTCCTTTCAGTTCTCTTGCAACAATCAAATACTTGCCAGCATTAGTTTTAATGTATTCTTCTGCTAATTCAATAAGTTTGTTAAATTTTTCTTTTTCTTCCATACTTAAGCCACATTCAATATAAATATTACTTATTCATTATTTAGAATAATTTTATTAAAAAACAAACTTTCAGTCAATACATATATTTATTTTTAATCACTTATGATGTTTAGCAGTAATCACATGTGTTTTATTGTTATGAAATATAAGGGGTTAAATATGGAATTAGACAAAAGGTTGATTGCGCAAATTATTCAAGATACACGTAGAAAAGCAAGTTTGAAACAGTCCGAACTCGCTGAAAAGATTGGTATAAGTGAAAAACATTTAAGCAAAATAGAAACAGGTAAAAATTATCCCGCACTTGATACATTCCTGAAAATAATTGACGTGCTAAACTTATCGCTTGGCGATTTTGGCTTTAATTCCGTATCAAAAGATTACCCGAATAAAGTGATTTTGCAAAAAATTATTGATAACTCCTCAGAAAAACAATTAGACACTTATGTCGATGTATTGTTCGCATTACAAAAACATATATAATAATTAGCATTTTTGCAATACACAAACTTTACCGCAATTCTCGATTACAATAAATATACTTTCTCTTTAGTTCTTCTATCCGTCCTGATTTGATTTCTTTATTGATAAATTTGTTGGTGAATTTCAGTAATTTTTTATTCCCTTTTGGTATCAGCATCCCGATTTGTCCTTTTGTGAAGGGGCTGTCCGATAGCGGTGCTGCGAGGTTTTTATTGATACCTGAATAATATTTTGCCTCTATAACTTCTGTTATCATTACATCAGCCTTACCAATATCAATAAGATGCGGGATTTCGTAATTCACACTATGTATTATCAAATTCGCCTTTGGCAAGTGTTCCCTTGCAAACTTTTCGTTCAGCCCTCCAATATTTTCAATAACACGAACATCAGGTCTGTTTATGCTCTCTAAATCTCTGTATTTACCAATATCAGTCTTGCGACAAAGAATAGTTTTGCCGTTATCTAAATAACTTATACTCATTAGTGCCTGTCGTTTTCGCTCATCTGTTACAGTTATTCCGCTTATCGCTACATCAAATTTATTATCAACAGTATCTTTCATCAATGTTTTCCAAGAGGTAGGAACAAATCTGACCATTACCCCCAAAGCCTTTGCCAAATCTTGTGCAAGTTCTATATCAAACCCGACATAAGATTTTGTTTTACCGTCAAAATATGACATAGGACAATAATCACCCGTTATCCCAACCAACAAAAAACCTCTTGTTTTGATTTCATTTACCTCGTCACCGTCAGCACCGCTAAAAAACAAAACAACAGATAGAATTAAACCTACTATCAATAAAATATAACAAAATTTTTTCATCGCTCTATAATACCACAAATTTTAAAACGATAATCAAATTGCCACAAAATTTACCCCCAAAATTTACCACAAAATTTACCCCCAAATTTATCCCTATAAAATTGTGATATAATCTCTGGTAATGATTTCAGGGTCGTGTTTAAAGCCGAGGAGTTCAAGTATTTCTTTTGAGTGTTTACCTATCAGACGTTTGCAGTCGTCAGCGGTATAATTTGCAATACCTCTTGCAAATTCAACTCCTTTTTCGTCACAAACAGACACGACCTCGCCTTTCTTAAAATCGTTATCAATTCTAACAACACCAATAGGCAACAGACTGGAATCCTTTTCCAGCATAGCCTTTTTTGCACCGTCATTCACTATAACGTGACCTGTAATATTTGTGGAATACCCTATCCAACGTTTCTTTTCTGCCAAATTCTCATCAGGGGTAAAGGTTGTTCCGTATTCCTCAAAATTAAACAATTTATCAATAATATAAGGAATTTTACCGTTAGCAATAAGCACTCTGCCGCCGCCACGAGTAACAATTCTTGCAGCCTCAAGTTTTGTTTTCATTCCGCCACGACCGCCTTCTGAAGCATCAGTACCCATCGCCATTACCTCTTTTGAAACCCCGCATAACTCTGTGATAATCTTTGCATCAGGGTTCAATTTCGGATTAGAATCATACAACCCGTCAACATCTGACAAAATCAAAAGCAAATCCGTATCTAAAGCACTTGATACAAGTGCGGATAGTTTATCGTTATCAGTAAAGCACATCTGTACCTGTTCTAATGTGTCGTCAAGACCTTCAATAACAGTCACTGTATCATTTTGGTTAATAATAGGTACAGCGCCCATTTCTAAAACTTTATTCAAAATAGTTCGCAAACTCAAATATTTTTTTCTCTGTGAAAAATCGTCTTGAGTAAGTAAAATCTGACCTGTCACAACACCGTAGGTGTCAAACCCTTCCTCATAAAGTGACATCAAATTTCCCTGACCGATAGCGGCACATGCCTGTTTTACGGCAACTGCATCAGTATTTTTTAGTCCAAGTTTCTTTTTCCCAAGCCCAACTGCACCGGAGGTTACCAAAACAACCTCCTTGCCAGATTTTACAAGTTTACAAATGCTTTCAATATAAGAATAAATACGAGATAAAGCAACATCACCGTTCTCGTTTCTTAAAACATTTGTCCCAAGTTTTACAACTATTCTTTTTACATCTAAAAATTTTTTTCTGTCCATGGTTTTATTATA
>CAMHDG010000246.1 GCA_946183815.1 uncultured bacterium
TTCTCTCTCTCCAAGGAGAGATATATCTGCTTCGCAGATAAACAATAATTTACCTACCCCTCAAGAGCGGCTGCACCTGATACAATCTCAATAATTTCATTTGTAATTGCACTTTGACGGGCTTTGTTATAGGCAACGGTTAACTCATTTATCATTTCTTCTGCATTGTTTGATGCAGCAGACATTGCCGTCATTCGGGAAGCAAGTTCACTTGCATAAGCCTCTAATATTGCTTGGAATATTTCGTTAGTTATATACATTGGAACAATTTCTTTTAATATCGCTTTTGGATTTGGTACAAATTCCATCAGTGCATCAAGTTTATGTTCTTCTTCGTTATATTCTATCTCAACAGGCAATAATTCCCAGTGCTGAACAGAATAAGACATCATATTATTAAATCTTGTTGTTATAACCTCTATTTTGTCAATCTCTCCATTAACATAATCTTTTGCAATATCTTCCGCAATAATATTAGCCCCTGACGAATTAGGATTATCCATTACGGCAATATATTTTTTTACAATATTAGTTCCTTTTTGGTGTTGAAGAGCAGAAACCCCTTTCTGACCAATAACATAAAGTTTTGTTTCAATACCTTTTTCGGAATTTTCTTCAATACGTTTTAGCACTGCTCTTACAATGTTAGCATTATAAGCACCGGCAAGACCTTTATTTGATGTTATAACAATAATACCTTCTGTTTTAACATCACGTCTTGTAAGTAGTGCAGGATAATTGTTAATTGCATTTTCGTATTTTTCTCCGCTATCCTGAAACTCTGATTTTTCGCCAATAGTTGCTAACATCCTTTTGAACATAATGAGTAGTTCACTTGAAAACGGTCTTGATGCTTTCACTGTATATTCAGCCTTTTTTACCTTTGCTGCCGCAACCATTTTCATTGCTCTTGTTATCTTTTGAGTATTTTTTACACTGTTTATTCTTGTTTTAATATCCTTTAAATTTGGCATTTTTGTCCCTTTTATTAAGGTGACTAGGATAGTAAATAATGAAAACTATTCACTATTCACTATTCACTATTCACTGATTATAATTTATTATATTTTGTTAATTCCTTACGTAATTCTTCTGCATCAGCATCTTCAAGGTTAGAGCCTGCGTTAAGCCTTTGAACAAGTTCAGGAAGATTTGCTTCTAAATGTTCAAACCAGCCTTTTTTATACTCTGTAATATCTTTGTTTTCGATATTATCAAGGAAACCTTCATTTGCTGCAAAAAGTATAGAAACCTGTTTAGCAACACTTAAAGGTTGATATTGAGGTTGTTTTAATACTTCTGTGAGTTTTTGACCTCTTAAAAGTTGTTTTTTAGTGGCATCATCAAGATCTGAAGCAAATTGAGCGAAGGCTTCAAGTTCTCTGTATTGAGCAAGGTCTAATCTCAATTTACCACCGACTTTTTTAATCGCTTTGGTTTGAGCGGCACCACCTACACGGGATACTGAAATACCTGCGTTGATAGCAGGTCTGATACCTGCGTTAAAGTATGATGATTCAAGGAAAATTTGACCGTCTGTAATAGAGATTACGTTAGTCGGAATGTATGCTGAAACGTCACCTGCTTGTGTTTCAATAATAGGCAAAGCAGTAATACTTCCACCGCCTAATTTATCTGACAGTTTAACAGCACGTTCTAACAATCTTGAATGGAGATAGAATACATCTCCAGGGTATGCTTCACGTCCCGGTGGTCTGCGAAGAAGTAAACTCATTGCACGATAAGCCTGTGCTTGTTTTGTTAAGTCATCATATATAATCAAAACGTGTTTACCCTGCTCCATAAACTCTTCTGCCATAGCAACACCTGAAAATGGTGCAAGATATTGCATAGGTGCAGGTTCATTTGCAGTTGCAGATACAATAATTGTATAGTCCATTGCACCATGGTCTTCTAATGTTTTAGCAAGGTGAGCAACTGTTGATGCTTTTTGACCAATAGCAACATAAACACAGATTACGTCTTGACCTTTTTGGTTAATAATGGTGTCAATAGCAATAGCGGTTTTACCTGTTTGTCTGTCACCAATGATAAGTTCTCGTTGACCACGACCGATAGGTGTTAAAGCATCAATAGCGGTTAAACCTGTTTGCAGAGGTTGGTGTACTGATTTTCTTGCTACAATACCGGGGGCTACTCTTTCAACCGGTCTTGTTTTATCAGAGATAATATCTCCCTTGCCGTCTAATGCTCTGCCTGTCGGGCTTACAATACGACCAATTAGCCCATCACCTACAGGTACAGATGCAATTTTACCAGTTGTTTTTACTATCATACCCTCTTTGATATGAGTATATTCACCTAAAATTACAACACCTACGTTGTCTTCTTCAAGGTTTAAAGTAATACCTAATGTGCCTTTTCCGTCCTCAAACTCTACTAACTCGTTTGACATTACATTACGTAAACCGTAAACACGGGCAATACCGTCACCTATTTCTAATACGCTTCCGACATTTGATACTTCTGTCTTTGCACTATAGTTTTCTATACTGTTCTTTATAATCGAACTAATTTCATCAGGACTGATTACTGACATTTTATTTCCTTTCTTTATATAGTAATTTCTTTTGTAATCTCTTGTAATTTGTGTTGTAATGAGCAATCAACAATGTTATCCCCTGCCTCAAATACAAGACCTCCGATTAAATCGTTATCTGTTGCCCAATCCAACTCAATTTCTTTATTTAATATATTTTGTAATTTTACTTTTATCATTGATTTTTCATTATTGTTTAATTCAATAG
>CAMHDG010000247.1 GCA_946183815.1 uncultured bacterium
GAAACCTTTGTTGTAAGCAGTGGCGATAGTTTTGACGGACTATATCAAAAACCATATTCATATACAGCAAATGATATAATCGAGTTGGATGGTAGTAAGTCTGATGTATCATATACAAGACACGATTCTTCAAATGATTTAATTATTAACTACGATTCAGGTAAGCATATAACATTAAATTCGTACTTTGATACCTCAGGTTATTATTACCCTGAAACAATTAAAACAGATGATGGAAAAGAATTTAATATTGCCGCTGATGTTGCAAGCCAAGGTGTCACTGTAACAAGTACATCTGTTGGACAAACCTTGTATCCTAAACCTGCAAAAGAAACTTATGAGGTTAAAAATGGAGATGTTGTTGGTTATTCTTCATCTGTCGGTTATGTCGATGGTGATAAGATAAAAATAACAGGTAACAGAGCAGATGTATCATACAGTAAGAGTGCAACAGATCAAAATGATTTAATTATTACATTTGATTCTGGTAAGACTGTAACATTAGATGAATATTTCGCTAACGGTTATTACAACCCTGAAAAACTCATAACTGCTGATGCAGAATTCTATATCGATGTTGATCTGACCAAGAAAGGCATTGACGTTAAGTCTGCTTCCGACGCTAATAATACTTTCACACCGTTAGAATATAATGAAACCTTCGATCCTGACGGAAGAGATATTACAATAAATTGTACTGATGGTTCTTCATCTATAGATGTGTCCGGCGATAAGATATATATCAGTAATTATTCAAACAGCGATGTTAAATATTCAATATCAGGTGATCCTACTACTGATGGTGACTTAATTCTTTCATATAGTAGTTACAAAGTCACTCTGAAACATTATTTTGCAAATGCTGATGCAGGTTCTATTAAACTTGCAACATACGATAATACGAATGGAATCGCCATAAGTACTGATATTATTAATAAAGGTTATTTCATCGACGGCGGTGCTATGTATTGCAAGAAAACTGAAGGTACGAGCGGTAACGATTTGTTCAAAATTTATGATGATCCTGAACTCTTTGTTGCTAATGGCGGTGATGATACTTATACATACGATTCAAGCGGTGGTTATCACTCTGCAGTCGGTGATAAGATAGTATTATTAGGTAATAGAGTCGATGTATCATACTCAAAAGTTAATGATGACCACGACCTGAAAATAACCTACAATGGCGGTACAGTTACGATCCCTGGTTATTATGACTCCGAGTCGAATATTGGGTATTGCGGTAATGTTAAACTCAAAACTGCAGATGAAGATAATTTCACTATTGCTGATGATATGGCAAGTAAAAGCGGACCAAGTTTATCAGCGTCAAATAACTTCCTTGCATCACTTGCACAAAGTACAGCATCATGGCAATCTGCGGGAGCAGATAGTGCAATGACTGATGTCACAGTGAATAATCCTGATGAGGTTAACCTCATGCAGATATATACAAATAATGCTTAAACATTGTTTGTAATATGTCATAAAAAAGAGGCGGAATAAAACCCGCCTCTTTTGCGTTCGTTGACTATAAAAAACTGTAATGATAAAATTAATTTATGGTTGATATTTCGATTTTAATTCCCGTATATAACGTGGAGAAATATTTGCATCGTTGTTTAGACTCCGTTATAGAACAACAATTTGTCGGTAGTTTTGAAATTATTTGTGTGAATGACGGCTCAACCGATAAATCTGGCGAAATACTGGATGAATACTCAAAACGTTATTCCAACCTGAAAATTATTAATCAGAAGAATCTGGGGCTTGGGGCAACAAGACTTTCTGCCATTAATGCTGCACAAGGTGAATATATTGGTTTTGTCGATTCAGACGACTATGTAGAAAAAGATTATTTTCAAAAATTGTATGCCGAAGCAAAAAAGCATAATGCTGATGTTGTTGCAACAACAAATGTCTTTATGTGTGGTGATGGTATACCTCTTCAAAGAAAAGACTGCGGGATAAGTCGTGACACATCAATCATAAAAGAAAAAGAAGAAAAAGCACAAATAATTATTACAACTGGTATTTGCTGGAATAAAATATATAAAAAATCTTTTTTGGACAAATATGATATTTGTCACTTTGGGAGTGCTCCGGGGACTGATAATTTCTTTACAACCTGTTCTGTTATAAGTGCAAATAAAATAGCGGTTGTTCATGATACCGCATATTACTACACTATGCGACAAAACTCTATAACTCATGTTCTTAAAGGGAAAAAAGAATTTGGTATTTTTGAAAATTATGCATCTATTGACAGATGGATAGATAAACAATCTGATTTTACCGAATACGAAAAACAATACTGGAAATTTATTAACACAAAAAGAAAACAATATGATTTTAGTATTTTTTACCGTACAATGAGCCCGGAATGTAAAAATGAGTTTCTTTTACTTGCAAAGGATAATTTAAAAATCGATAATCTTATTGTTTCTTTAACCTCATATCCTGCAAGGATAAATTTGGTTAATCAAACTATTATGACTATCCTAAATCAAACCGTACAGGCAGAAAAGGTTATTCTCTGGCTTGCAGGAGAACAGTTCCCGAATAAAGAAAAAGACCTGCCGCAACAGTTACTGGATTTGACAGAAAAAGGGTTAACTATTGAGTGGTGTGAGGATATTAAATCTTATAAAAAACTTATTCCAACCTTAAAAAAATATCCGAACTCGATTATTGTGACGGCTGATGATGATGTATTATATAAAAATAACTGGTTAGAACAATTGTACGGTGCCTATAT
>CAMHDG010000248.1 GCA_946183815.1 uncultured bacterium
ACGGCGGACGCAACGGTGTTATGTTGTCCTTCGGGCTTAAATGGGCGATAGGGAAGTAAATTATTGTTTATCGGCAAAGCCGATAAACAATAATTTACAGTGACTAGGTGATTAAGTGATTAAGTGACTAAGTAAGCCGATTTTTAATCGGCAATAATACTTTGGCTTTTAGCCAAATTCTTAGTCACTCAGTCACCTAGTCACTTAATCACTTTTGTAAATATCGGCTCACTACATTCGCCTATAAACAATAATCTACCTATCCCCCCATTTTTTAGAGAACTTTCTCGTTTGAGAGTCAAATGTATCAAGTTCATATTTTTTGCCGTCAGAAACTATTTTTATCGCATGGAATTTGTCTGTACGTGCAATTTTTGTTCCTGATAAAAGTTTCATTGTTAAGGGATACGGGTGTCCGTATCTATTATACCCGACAGATACAAGTGAAACTTTCGGCTTGAAATAAGAAACCATTTCTTTATCAATAACATTCTTTGCACCATGATGACCAACCTTTAAAACAGTAATATTTTGTGGTAAATCTTTCTTCAGCATTTCAAAAGCCCTTACCCCCGAATCGCCTGTAAACAACACTGAAACATCACCATTTTTTGCATACGTAATTACAGAATTTTCGTTCGCCTCACTATCGTGTCCATGTTGCGGAATATTCGCCTTATAATTTGTCAGACAAAAGTTCTTTTCCTGATATATAATCTCCTTATTTTTAGCAAGAATTAAGTTAGTGTCAGGGGTTAACTTAACCGCTCTGTATATTTCTCTTGCAAGTCGTTTCTTTTCTGTTACAGAATTTACATAAACATTTTTTACGGATAAATTATTGATAATATCAACCGCACCGCCTGCGTGGTCAGAGTCAAAGTGAGTGATAACAAGTGACTCAATATTTTTTATCCCTTTATCTCTTAAATATTTCAAAATAATAATATCAGCCTGCGAACATCTGCCGTCATACCCGCTTTTACCTGTATCTATTATGAAATATTTGTTATCAGGACTTTTTAACAGAAACGCATCTGCATTACCTACATCAAAAGATATAACCTCAAAATTATGATTAGGTAGATGTATTGTTGCGCTTGAAATCAGGATAATACTTAAAACGAATGTTGATATAACAAGTTTTTTATTTTTAAACCCTATTTTCATCAAGAAAATAACAGAGGATAAAATAATATAATAAATTAGTACCTGAACAACAGAAGGATGAGTTGTGTAATAAAGTGAGTGCGGTAATTTAGCGAAGAAATCAGAGATATAAACTAAAATATAAAGACAAGGATAAATAACAAAATCAAACCATTTGCAAACAAAATCGGCAACAGGTGTATAGAGTGAAAATACCGAACTTATAAACCCGCCAAAACTTATTACCTGAAGAAAAGGTATGGTTAAAATATTTGCAAAAACCGAATACAGACTGACCGTATTAAAATAAAACATCTGGATAGGAATAACCCATAATTGAGCGATTACAGGTATTGTAACAGACCCTATAAGCCAATTAATAAAGGCATTAGAAGATTTTAAAATCAAATCAAGCGACAGAATTATCCCTAAAGTAACTATAAACGACAACTGAAATCCGACATCATTTATATAAGCAGGGTTGTATATCAGCATAAGCATACCGACAAACGAGAGCAAAGCGACACTATGGGCATCCCTGTCTATAAGTTTCCCGAAGAAAACAAAAATAAGCATGAGAGCGGCTCTTATAACAGATGCCCCAAGTCCTGTCATCAAACAATATAAAATTACAGCAAATATCCCTGATATGATTCTTATTTTGTACGGAACACCTGCTTTTTCGAGGAAAAACATCAAGAACCCGCTAATAAAAGCAACATTCATGCCTGATGCAGCAAGTATATGCAATAACCCTGAATGGATAAAAGATGCTTTTATATAATCAGGCGGAGCAACTGCGTCATCACCGAAAACTACACCGCCTAAAATATCTATATAAGGACTTTCTAAATATTTTGAATGAGTTTTTATAATCCCATTACGTTTTTGGTTTAACACCCTTATAACTTTCCACCCAAAAGGAATATCTGATTTTATCTGTTTAACATCACTGATATCAGCATAGAATGTAGTATAAGTATTATAATTCCGCAAATAATCGGAATAAGAAAACTGTGACGGGTTAGTAGATATAAACGGTCTGCGAAGTTTACCGGATATTTCATAAGTGTTTCCAACCACTAAAGCAGAAAAATCCGTAGATTTATGTTTAATATCATTTATCCCTACAAGGGTTTTGTTATCAATATGCTCGTACGTTTCACCGTCAACAACCGCTTTATCCACCTTAAAAAAGAATTTTGTATTATTTTTTATGTTACTGTTAGGAACAGACACAATTTGTCCTGTAAGAACTGCATTTGCAGGGGCAAGTTTGAACAATTCATCAAACCCTTTTATCCTGAAATTAGCGTTACAAAACCCGAAATAAAATATAGAAACCCAGACGATAACAACTTTATAGGAGATTTCTTTTAAAATCAAAAACAAAGCAAAAAGAGTAATAATTCCACCGAACAAAACAGGTTTATCCGTAAAATAAGCAAATAAACCCAAAACGTACGAAACTGTCACCGCAAACATAAGGAAATTCTTATTTTGCAATAAGTTATTAATAATCTCTTTCATACTCAAATTATCTCATAATCAAAATATGCCTGTCTATACTTTATGAAAAAAAATATAAAAAATAGGTAGGGTTC
>CAMHDG010000249.1 GCA_946183815.1 uncultured bacterium
ATTAAGAATATATATTACTTTCTTGAATAAAACAAAAGAAGATTACTTAGCTGAGATGGCAGCTCAAAAAGCAAATATTGAGGCTTTTGACGATAATTTAACAGTAAATAGTTAGGAGGGATTAGAATGTCAGAGAATTTAGAAGAAGACAACAAAGAACCCGAAATTGATAAAGAACTTAAAAACATAAATTACCGAATAAAAAAAGACAATACCAATATAGACCTCTACTACGAAAGAGCAGAGTATTACCTAAACAAAGGGATGTGGGAAAAAGCATCTGAAGAATGTATGTGGATACTCGAATTTAAGCCAATGTACGAAAAAGCATACTACACAAGAGCAATCGCAAGAAAAAATCTTAACGATACAGATGGGGCAATAAGCGACCTTAAACACGCACTCTATCTAAATCCGTCTGACTACTCTTACGTAATCTACGGAAACATTTATAACGAAAATAAAAAAGATTACAAAACCGCTATTGAATACTACACTAAAGCACTTGAATTAAACCCAAAATCAAGAGATGCACTCACAAACAGAGCATTAACTTATGAAAAACTTAAAGACTATAAATCCGCACTAAAAGACTATGAACAACTCATTCTCATTAATGGTGCAGACGATTTGACACACATTAGTATTGCTCAAATGTATGACAAGCAAAAAGATTATAAATCAGCAATATCTCACTACCAAAAAGCCCTAAACGGTAATAAAGAAGATGCATCAGTTTATTATCAAATCGGACTTGATTACTGCAATATGAAAGAATACAACGATGCAATTTCTGCCTTTTCAAAAAGTTTAAGTATGGATAAAACATACAAAGACTCGCTTATTGCAAGAGGAGAAACCTTTGAAAAAGCGGGAGAAAACAAAAAAGCACTTAATGATTTTATCAAAGTACTGGATATTGACCCGTCTTATGTAAAAGGGTACAACAGCAGGGCTTTAATAAAAATGGAAGAAAAAGACTATAAAGGTGCAATCGAGGACTATTCAACCGCTCTAAAATATGTGTCAAATTCTTCTGATATATACTACAACAGAGGGATTGCCAAATTTCAGACGCAAGACTACGAAGGTGCTATCTTTGATTTTACAAAAGCAATATCATACAGACCGGATGATTCCAGATTTTATTTCAACAAAGGGGTTGCACTGGAGATAACAAACAACCCTGAAGAAGCAATGATTAACTACACCAAAGCAATAGATTTTGATTCAAAATGCTATCAGGCTTATATGGCGAGAGGACTTATGTTCTCAAAAGACGGAAAGATGAAAAAAGCACTCGAGGACATCAACAAAGCAGCAAAAATTTGCCACTCTGATGCAGATGTTTACTACAACAGAGGACTTATTGAATACCAAATTAATAATAAAGAATTGGCACTTAAAGATTTTAACAGAGCAATCTATCTTAATCCGAACCATATTGGTGCATACACGAACAGAGGGGCTTTGAGATTTGTTCTTAAAGACTACGAAGGTGCTATCGAGGACTGCTCGAAAGTTATCGAATTATCAGAGGCTACTCCACACGCTTTCTACAACAGAGGGATGGCTTATCTCAAAGTAGAAAACTATCCTAAAGCATACCTCGATTTCTCAAAAGCATTCGATTTAGACCCTCAAAACGAAGAATGTGAAAAATATATGCTATATTCAAGAAAAATGATGAACAGGGGTAAATAGGGTAAATAGGGTAAATAGGGTAAATTATGAAAATTGCAGTTATTCCAAATAAAAAAGTTGCTCACTCTAACGAAGTGTTAGAGCAACTAAAACTATCACTTGAAACATCAGAGATAGAATACGACATACTTGACATGGATAACCTAAAAACAGGCTACGACCTCGTTTGTGCGATTGGAGGCGATGGAACTATCCTTAAAACATCCCGATTTTATGCAAAATACTCAACTGCTGTTATGGGAATAAATCTTGGAAGGCTTGGGTTTTTATCACTCATTTCTCCTGATGATGTGAGTAAAATCGGAACTATTATAAAAAACAAAGAATATACCATAAGAGAAAGAATGATGCTCAAATCACTTGATTGTTCTGCTCTCAATGACATTGTTATAAAAGGGCATTCAAGCGCAAGAACATCAAAATTTGACCTTTATATAAACGACAGATTAGTAAGTGACTACATAGCAGATGGAATTATCGTTGCCACCCCGACAGGCTCAACAGCCTACGGACTGTCAGCAGGAGGACCTATACTACACCCTGCGGTTGATGCTATGGTCATTGTTCCTATTTGTGCCCATACAATGACAGCAAGACCACTTGTTGTTCCTGCTGATTCTACTGTCACTATTAAAAGTTCCGATGAAACACTTGATATGATATGTGACGGTCAAACAACCGTTAAAGAACTAACAGAGGTTAAAATAGAACACGACACCAATAAAGCAATTTTAGCCTTCCCGAAAAATTATAAATTCTACTCCGTTTTAAGAAACAAACTCCACTGGGGAATTTCACCTGTTTCAGAGGGATAGGAGTAAATTATTGTTTATCGGCTTAAGCCGATAAACAATAATTTACAGTGAATAGTGAATGGTGAATAGTGAATAGAGGGGCTTCACTTGTTAAGTACGTCATTGCGTGTGCGGGAGCGGGAGTTTCTCTGCAACTCATTCCCGCAAACGATAGCAAAGCAATCCAGCAGATTTGATTAAATATTTTTAACAGCCTTCGGCTGTTATGTTTTGCA
>CAMHDG010000250.1 GCA_946183815.1 uncultured bacterium
AAGCCCCTCTATTCACTATTCACCATTCACTATTCACTGTAAATTATTGTTTAGCAGTTTCACCACTAAACAATAATTTACTACTTAAGTTTCTTCAAAGATGACAAGAAATTAAAATGCTCAATATCGCCATCTACTGTTGTTAAAAATAATTGACAGTCTTTTTCATCAGCATCAATAGGCGGAAGTTCTGATATTTCCGATGAGTAATAGTTAACGTCATTTCTTGCACCTAAAGATACTCTTGAAGCAACATTTGCAAGAGAAATATTCCTCAAGAAGCCATAAAAACCTTTTTTCTTATTTGTCATTTTTGTGTAAATTCTCAAAGTTGCATCCTGCTTTTCAAGATTATAATTGCCAACGATATACGCACTCAAATACGGCGCAAACGATTTTATCTTGATAGAATCAATTACATTGTCTTTTATATCAAGAGTCCCCTGAATTTTTTGAAACTCACCATTAGGAACATTTATTAAGTCAAAAATTGTCATAGGACTAATCATTGCAATAGGATTACGGAATACCGATGCTACATTAAGCACGTACTGAATAAGTCCTATTTTGCCGATAGTTCCTTCTTTTACCAGGAATTTAATATTCCCGTTTAGTTTCATTTTTGCATCAGTGTTAATATCAATAATACCACTTGCCTTACCCGATATTTCTTTAGGTAAATTAAGCAGTGTTGTTGCTATAAGATTTGAATCAACATCTCTAACCCCTAATTTTACATGATATTTATGCTTTTTTAAATCACAACAAACATGAGCCGATGATGTACCCTTTGCAAAATCAAATTTATTAGAATTTAAGTCCAAATCGCCTGTTTCATCAAGAGTAAGCGTTGCCTCCATATTCTCTGCGGAGAGGTCTTTATAAGTTGCTTTTCCTAATCGCAACTTGCAGTCTTTAATAATCAAATTGGTAATATCAAATGTTGGGGCATCCTCATCTTGTTCAGGGGCTTTAGTAACAACAGCATCTTCGCCCTGCTGATTAAATGATGCAAGTAACTTTTCTAAATCCATACTATCTAAAGAAAAATCAATACTATTGATTACCATAGGAAAAGCAAGATTGTTAACAATATTTGCTTTTGCACTATATTTTGAACGTCTGTATCCACCTTCAGCAGTAATGTTCATCGTATCAAAATTAGTTTTTATATTTGCGTTATGGACATATAATCTCTGTGAAGGAACTTTTATTTTATCAAGAGTAAGTTCACCAAAAAGTTTTACCCCTTTTGGCCCATCCACTGCAGTCAATTCTCCAACAGCAGTACCCTCTTTAAACAACTCGTGTCTTGCAATAATATTCAAAAATCCGCCTGGAACAGGTTTTTCTATCTTAAAGCCCATTACCCTGAAATCTACACCTTTTGAAAAGTCAATCAACCCATGTAAAGAGATTAATTTTCTACGGTAAAAATCTTTTACACCCGGAACCGTCACATAATAGTTCAAATCTTTTATTTTCAAGAACATCCCTTCAACAGACATATTCGCAATAATCACACGTTCTTCTTTATATTGACTGATAGGTTCACCGCTGACTAAGAGATTATCCTCCGGAGAAACTTTGAAGAACCATTTTAATTTTATAATATTATTAATATAATCTATTTTTACCTTTGTATCTGCTTTTCCGACAATATTTATCGGAATACCAATAACGGGAGTAAGATAATATTTAGCAAAGTCGTCTGCAACGATGCCGTCAGCCTCTATATGAGTTTTAAAAGTTTTCATATAGTCTTCTACTTTACCGGAAAATTTCATTGTATTTACAGGTCTGGTTCCGTAATAACCTGAAAAGTTCTTTAAGTAAATATTTTTTGTATCAACAAGAATATTCCCGCCATGAACGTGAACAGGAACATTTTCTATCGGCACAAGCAAAAAGCATAAATGGTGTAATTTTATTTTCCCGTTAAGCCCTTTTGGCGAGGCATTAAAATTAAAATCAAAATCTCCATGAATATCATCGAAATATGTAAGCATCTCTGCCCCGTTTGGAATAACAATATTTGACTCTATCAATGCAACAATATTTGAGATACTAAAATCGTTGGCAAAAACATCAATGTTAAACTTTTTATCATCAACTATATTACCTTTAATATGCAGTTTAGATTTATTAAAAGCAATAATATTTTCATCTAAATACAATTTTTTATCGAGGATATAAACCTTATTTTTATCAGAGAATGCAACTTTAACCCCATTTTTGCCCTGCTTCATATTCATTTTTGCATCAAAATGAACAAACCATTTCCCATTTATCGTATTATCAAGAGAGATATTTTTTGTATCCAAATCAAAATCAATGTTATTAACAGAATACAACAGGTTCAAATGTTTTAAATAGATTAAAGAATCCATAAAATCAAAATACCAGTCAAGTTTAAGAGGTTGTTTTTTCTCTTGTTGCTTCGGCATCATTGATAATAATCCGTTAACATCAGCAAATATATAATCTGCACCTAAATTTTTTACAACAATCTTTTTCATCAAAAATTTTGACAGAGATATTTTAGTATCTGCATTTTTCAAAACCAATATAGGCTTTTTCTGTTTTAAAAGTTCAAAATCGCCCGCTTTGAATGTTATATATGGATAGGATGTTTTTAATTTTACATTCTCCGCCACCATATTAACACCCATATATTCATACAATTTTTTATCTATAAAGTTATGTGCTTTATCAGAAGATGCAATATA
>CAMHDG010000251.1 GCA_946183815.1 uncultured bacterium
TAATAATTGAACCCTCTCCCCAACCCCTCTCCTTTGGAGAGGGGCTTTTAACGATACCCCCGCTAAACAATAATTTACCCCTTTACCCCTTTACCCCTTTAGAATCTGTCAAAAATAAATCATCGCTTGCGTAATCTACAACAAATCGGATATTTTTAGCGTTTATGCCATTTATTTGGAGAGTGTCATTCCCTTCTGTATCAGAAATTACGGTGCCTTTTGAAAGAGCAGAAACAATTATTTTATCGTCACCTTTATTTACTCTTATCTCGTTTTCAGAGTCAGAATTTATATAATAGGTATCGTTACCTTTGCCACCCTCAAGAATATTTTTATTTTCGTTGCCATAAATCTTGTCAGCCTTTTTCCCGCCTTTGATCAAGCGAATAAAATCGACAAAAAAGCCTTGAATTTCAAGGCTTTTATTTAATTTAATCCGTCATAAAATTGTTGCGGAGTCTATTGTTTTACATAAGAAACTTTGCCGTCAGAATTTACGAAAGTTGTATGCCCCTCTTTTTTCATTTTTGCTAATTTTTCTGTTTCTTTCATAGATGCTATTAAATCATCGTCTGACATTTCTTTTCCCCAAGAGCCGTCATAGACAGCAGATTGATAAGTTAGTTTTCCTGTTTTGTTGTCTTTTTTATAGATAACTTTTGGGTGTCCGTCTTGAATAACATATTCTTCGCCATCTTTTGTTTTAACATTTCTTGTTAAATCTTGCGGTGCTTTACGGTATTTTTCAAACGGGTCGCCTTCTACTTCAGGTTTTTTGTTAGGGTCACCACCTGGGAGAACGCCTTTAGGTTCATCTTTTTTTAAATGATTAATCAGTTTTTCAACCCCTTTTCCAACCAGCGAACCAACAGCAGCCAATAGTCCGATTCCAACAGCAACTCCGGCAACTTTGGATATATTTGCAACTGCTCTTGACTGACCGGCAAGTATTAAACTATCGCCTAATTGATTTATCATTTCTCGTTTTTTGAATGCTCTGACTGCTCCAATGGCAACTCCAACTCCTGCACCTATCTTTGCACCTAAATTAGATTTTTTATTTGGTTTGGAGTTCTCTCCGTTCATCCCTGCCCCTACTGCACTAACACTATTCATAATAACCTCCGTATAATAAACTTTACATTTGGTATAACAAATTTATTACGGAAAATTTGCTATCATGTAAATATTTATTTACAAATTCATTGAATGAACAAATAATTCCCCGACTTTTTTGTTGTATTCTCTCCCATCTTCTTTTGTAAAAAGATTTTCCCAATGGCTCTCCATCCCGCCATCTGTTGAATAAGTTGGGTTTGACATCATTAAATGGTGGGTATTAGTGTCATATCTCAATGGGAACAAGTCCTCCATTTGCATAAAACTCGCTAATTTATCACTGGGATATTCATACGCAAACAGAGAATTATTTATCCTGTTAAGTCGTTCTTCGTAAGTTCTTCCCCCCTCATCATTGTCGTTTGAAACCTCTACTCCGGGGGAATATTCTAACGAATATTTATAACTTATTGCTTCGCTTTTTACGGAATTGAAATCATCAGGGTTAATAAAACCTGTGCCTGTGTTAAGACCTAAATTTTTGTATCTTTCAAAATCGCCTGTACTTTTTTCACCAACAAAACTTAAATGAGTATTTCCGCTTCTGCTCCTTATTTCGTGGATAATATATTGCATCTGTTCATAAGTTGGCAGTGCGCCAACACCTGTATAATTTATCATATCGTATCCGCCAATATGCTTTGCAGAGTCAATAAATATTGCTTCAAATCCGCTGTTGATAAGTTTTACGTGTTCATTAATAAACAGTTCAAAGTGTTCTTGGTTATTCCAATCAAAGGTTATATCCGTTAAATCAGGCTGAACAACTTTTATTTGGTCGGCAGAAATAACAGTTCTGAACCCTGTTTTTATTCCATGAAAATTTGCCAAATCATTAAAGGCTCTGAACTGCTCTGTTGGTAATATTTTATCCTTAATGTCATAATCAATAATGTTTTGACTGTAGCCTCCGTTTAGTTTTATTCCATAAACAGAATTTTCTTCTTCTGCGGGCTTGTTATATCCATCACCGTATATATTTGGGAAAATTTGGGATAAAATTACACAATTTGCCCAACTTTTTGCACTTGGCGGGATAGCAGGTAAAATTTTTATTGAACTTAATAACCCCCTGCGACATTTATCCCCAACCATTTGTGCTATTGCACGATTATTTATTTCAATATAATTTGCCCTTACACCCCAGTTATCGCTGTAATTGGGCGAAGATATTTCATCGGGGAATTTGTCGTAAAAAATTCCATCTTCACTTAATGTGATTAAGGATGAAACACATTCTTTTAAACTCCTTTTCAGTAATTCAGATGGTAAAATATTTGCTATCCATTTTTTCATGCCTGCAACAAACTGTCGTTCTTGTGTCCATTTGTCGGGTGTAAAAATAATATCTTCGTTATATGCGTTTAATAGTTTATTAACCGTATTCATACCGGCATGTTAAACAGTATTGAATAATATTTAATTCCCTTGTTGTCTAATAAAAAAGGACTTATATGTTGATAAGTCCTTTTTAAATATTTGTTTAAACTCCTTTTGGTCGTCCGCCCCAGTCTTTATAGAGATAATCTTTTATCCAGTTAATAAGAGATGGAAGTTCTACGCTATCGTGTCCCAGACAGTGCATTTCACGTTCATTTTCTG
>CAMHDG010000252.1 GCA_946183815.1 uncultured bacterium
TTTTCAGGTATTTCTGTTGAGATTATTAAATGACAATGATCTTTGAGTACAGCACCTGCAATAAATTTATAATGGAATTTGTTAATTGAAATATTAAGACTTTCTTTGAGAATATAAATGTATTTAATCAATAGTTCCCGTCTATATTTTGTAACAATGGTAATGAATGTTGGGTTATTAAAATTTTTAAAATACCGTTTATAATTGCTCATGTATTAATTATATCATATGATTCATTAGTATTTGGTGCGAAACATCGCACCCTACTCTTTACTCTCTCTCTCTTTTTATTTTTAAAATTAATCGGTGCGAAACATCGCACCTTACTAATGCATATTATAGGTATCCATGTAGTATAAGTTAAATTATGATATAATAAAAACATAGTTTAGGAGGATAATATGAAAAAGATTTTAAGCATATTTGTTTTATTGTTTATGTGTGTCGGAATGGTTAAAGCAGAAGTTATTTTGGCTCCTCAATGGGGTGAATTTTGCCCTAGTATGTATCTTAATGCCCAGCCTGCAAGATTTGACAAAGACCAAAACTACTGGTATGAAAGAAGAATGCAGTTTAATGAGATTATGAAACAGGCAGGTCAGTATCAGGGTCAGGATTTGAAAGATTTTTACGAACAGGTAAGACAATCTGAAGATAAAAAGAACGAACATTGGGCTGCAGAGGTCAGAGTTCATAACGAACAGGTTGAAAGAGACAGACAAAGAGCAGATCAATGGAATACTATTAACGGAATACAATCTATAATCAGAACTTTTAAATAATAAAAACAAAAAGGATAAAGACAATAAAAGTCTTATCCTTTTTTTAGCGGGTAGGTTGTGGTAAATCGATGATTTACCGCAACAGTTGAATAGTACGTAAAAAGATGCGTTAGAATACAGGTCAACCACTGTCTGACAGCAGGTAGGTTATACCAAAGTCGGCAACAGAACAATATTTAAATTATTGATGCGGTAATCATTGATTACTGCATCTTATACTTTACCATTTTTTTTATTTATTTACTCCTGTGATGTTTTATACTAAAAATTATAAAACGGTAAAATTTGTAAATTTATATGTATATTTGATATGCTTAAAAAATTTTTTAGTTTAAAATGTTGGAATAGTAATAATTAATTTACACTGCATGATATTGGAATAAAAGAAAGATAGGTTTGTATGGCAACATTAAAAACATCAGTATTAGGTATAGAATTTGAAAACCCATTTTTGTTAGCATCGGCACCCCCAACAGCACAGATTGAAAGTATAGACAAAGCCTTTGAGTTAGGCTGGGGCGGGGCTGTTTTAAAGACTATAACTCCGGATGATTTGGAAATGATAGAGGCAAGTCCTCGATATTCTTGCATCAAAGAGAAAAATCAAGTTATAGGGTTTCAAAATATCGAACTTTTAAGCCATAAAACTATAAAATACTGGTGTGACGGTATTCGTTATTTAAAAGAAAAGCATCCGACTAAAGTCATTATTGCAAGTATAATGGCACCTGTTGAAAAAGATGAATGGCAAAATATTGTTAAGATTTTGAATGATACTCCTGTTGATGCTTATGAACTTAATTTTTCCTGCCCTCATGGTATGCCTGAAAGAAATATCGGTATGGCAATAGGTACGAGTACGGAAATATCAATTTTGATTACAACGTGGGTAAAATCAGTAGCGAAAAAACCTGTGTTTGTAAAACTTACACCAAATGTTACTGATATAGCATGGGTTGCCAGAGCGGTTGAAGATGCAGGCACTGACGGGTTTGCTGCAATAAATACTGTCCAAGGCTTTATGGGGTTAAATCTGGATACTCTTGAACCAAATCTTTGTATTGACGGTTGCACTACTTATGGAGGGTGTTCAGGAGAGATTGTAAGACCGATAGGGCTAAGGTGTGTCGCTCAAATAAGACAAAACTCAAAACTTCCTATCTTAGGAATGGGCGGTATATCTAATTGGCAGGATGCTGCCCAATATATTGCCGTTGGTTCTGATGCCGTTCAGGTTTGTACGGAAGTTATGATGAACGGTTACGGCGTTATTAAGGGGTTAAAATCGGGGTTACTTAACTATCTTGAGCAAAAAGGAATGGATAGTATCTCTGATTTAAAAAATATTGCCATAGAAAAAATAATTGCACACGGTTCTTTAAACAAAAAATATTTTGTATGTCCTAAAATAGATAAGGAAAAGTGTGTTGCTTGCGGTAAATGCACGAAAATTTGTTCTGAATCTGAATACAGTGCCTTATCATTAGTTGAAAAAGAAATTAAACTGGATAAAGAAAAGTGTCAGGGCTGTTCTCTGTGTAGTATAGTCTGCCCGCAAAATGCAATATCTATGGGAAAGTAATTTTTTGATATAATTGTTGTATGAAAAAGATTTTTTTAGCATTACTCATTGTCGCAACAGTTGATATTTGTTATGCTCAAGAGCAATTACAGACAGACAAACAGGAAATAAAATTAGATACAAATTTGCCTGCAAAAACTTACAACCTGAACAGAGTGCAAAATTATAGCAATAAGACTAACTATGAAAACGATGATGACAATGATATAGACTCCCCGTTTAATTTTACCGCATCACCGCTTCAACTGCTGAAACAATATCAGCAGGATCAGTTATAGTTTATCAGTTAAGAGTTGCTGTGTTTTGAGAAAACG
>CAMHDG010000253.1 GCA_946183815.1 uncultured bacterium
ATGTTTTATAGAATTGCATGTTTTCTACTCTTTGTTGTAGGTCATGTGATGTTAAATTATCATTGGATTCACGCATCTCTTGGAATGATGCAGTAATATTAAACAGAAATAACGAGGTTAAATCATCAGATTTAGTATCGTCATCAAAATATTTAAAACAATGGGAAAACAAAAAATGAAAAACAAATATGACATAATAGTAGTTGGCGGTGGGACTGCAGGGTGTGCCTGCGCATATACATCAGCAAAGTTGGGTATGAGTACCTTACTTATAGAAAGAAATTCTTTCCTTGGTGGCACAATGACCTCTGCTCTCGTTACCCCCGCTATGAATACAAAAACTAATGAAAAATTAAATTATAATTTTTATGAACTATTAATGGACATGCTTAACAAAATTGGAGGTCAAATAACTTATCCTGACGGTAACATAGGCTGGTTTAACCCTGAATTAATGAAAATTGTTCTTGATAATATTATGTCTGAAGCAGGAGTGGATGTTCTTTTTGATACAGAAGTTTTTGATGTTATTAGATCTAAAAATAAAATTAAAGGTATTTTACTTGAAGATGCTGTCATAAAAAATATTGATAATACCGAAACGATATATGGCGATAACATAAATAATAACAAAACAATGTTATCGGAATTTATCGAAACGAAATATCTTGTAGATGGAACTGGTGATGCAAAAATTTTTGAAAAAATTAATCATGAATTTTTAAATAATTTTGAAAAAAATATTAATTATCAGCCAAATAATTTACGTTTTATGATGTCAGGAATAAATATAAAAGAATTTAGTGACTGGATAATGGAACTTGACCCTGACAGAGAGGTTACGACCTCATATACGGTCGATGGAGAAACTCACTTATCTACAGCATACACGTGGGATAAGGGTAAAAACTGGGCGTTAGAGCCTGTATTCCGCTCTGGGATTGATGAAGGGCTTATAACAAAAGAGGATAGCAATTACTTTCAACTGTTTTCCATCCCCAAAATGCCCGCTACACTTGGGTTTAACTGTCCAAGGATATACACAGACAAGCCTTTTAATCCGCTTAACATAATTGAGCGCTCAAGAGCCTTAAAACAAGGCAGAGAGGCTATTTACAGGCTATCAAATTTTATGATTAAAAAGTTCAAAGGGTTTGAAAATGCTTACATTTCATCTATTGCAAACTCACTTGGGGTGAGGGTTTCCAATAGAATTAAAGGAAAATATGTTTATACAATAGATGATTTGAGAAGTGGCAAACGATTTGAGAACCCGGTTTTAGTGTCAAAATATCCCGTTGATATTCATTCGTCAAAACAAGGAAAATCAGTATTAGAAAAACAGGAGATAGAATATATGTTACCGGTAGAATCACTTATGTCTTGTGAATACAACAATCTATTTGCTGTTGGACGTTGCATATCTGCTGACTTTTTATCACAAGGGGCTTTAAGAATTATCCCAAGTTGCTTTGCAATGGGCGAAGGGCTGGCAAAATATCTCGCTTAAAATATTATAAATTAGTATAAGATACATAATTTATAAAATAAATGCACGCCCTTTATAATAATTTGCATACATATATTTTATGCTATATCTACCGCTACGGTTTATGCTGATACTATTGCAATGACCGCTCATGATTTGGGTATGGATGTTGACGATCTGAATAAGCAATTTGGTATTAAGGCTCAAAATCTTTCTGACAATGAGGCATATAATCAATATCAAAACGACAATATTGCAACATTGAGAGGTAGAGTTGAGGAAAATGTTTATAAAAATGAGAGTGGTGACAAGACCCTGAAACAAGTTCAGGGTGACAGTTCTCAAGTTCAGAGTGACAGACTTGAGGGTGACAGTTCTCAAGGTCAGGGTGACTGGGTAAATGAGTATGCCAAAGAACACCCTGAGGTGTTGAATGATGATGAGTTGTTGTTTCAACCTATCAATAGTGCTGGGGCTGGTGTAAATGATGTAGAAGATGCACAGCGTGAATGGGAAGAAAAAGGAACGGATAGTAGTACTTCAAGAACTGGTCAAATGATGCTCCTGTTGTATCTGCGAAAAATGCAGGAACATATAATTTTAAAGATAATCAAAAAGTTGTAGTACAAGGATATCACGGTAGTAGTGTCGCAGGCATACAGGAATTTGATGGCAATAAAACCAATTACGGACATATCTCACATGGGTTTAATTTCTTCACAAATAACAAAAATGGTGAAGGTGAAAGTGCTGGATATTATGCAGGTGAAAACGGAACTGTTTATGAATGTTATATATCAATGAAAAAACCTCTTGTTTACGATGCAACAGGTTGGAAAGATGAAGGAACTGAATACAAAACTCCAGTTGAATTTTTTGATACTAACAAGAGTGAAATTAAGAGAACTTTTAACAAAGGTGATTATGACGGCATAATTGTAAAAGTTGGTAATAATTGCATATATGCCTTATCTAATTCCGAACAAATCAAATCTATTGATAATCGTGGTACGTTTGATAGTAAGAGTAGGAATATTTATTATCAATCAATGGAAGATAATTTTAAAAATTTAACAGAGACACAGAAAAATAAAATATTTGAAAATGAATATATTGATAGTAAACAATTAAGTGAAGATGAAAGAAAATTAAACAACGGAATTAAATCTCATCTTAATAAATCAA
>CAMHDG010000254.1 GCA_946183815.1 uncultured bacterium
CACCATTCACTATTCACTAAAGGGCAACTTCGTTGCCCGCTAAACAATAATTTACTAATCCACATCTATCGGTTCACGTAATATTGCGTTTATAGTTTCACGAGCAGTAAAAACAAGAGTTTCCGGAACATTATCTATTGTTGTGAATTGTCTTAATACATCAACTACTCGCTTAAAGCAACGTACAATATCGCCTTCCCCTGTGTCACCTGCATAATTCATAATTTCTTCCCATTCTTCACCTGTTACCCAAAGTTCTATCAATGGAGAATAATATGAATTGATATACATAACATCTTCAACTTTATTATCGTTTTGAACTTTCTCCAACTTCCTTCTTATATCTTTTATTTTATTCAAAGTTTTTCTGACTTTTGGTGATAAAGGCAAGCCCAGACCTGTTTCCACTCTCAAGTCTTCTGTTGTAACGGAACAAATAACAGATGCTAACTCGGCAGGGGTCAATTCGTTCAATAAATCTGAAAATATTATTTCTGATAAAAACAACTCGTTTTCGGAACGCACCTGTGATGCAGATTTTCCTCTCTCTGTCGGAAAATCATCCTTTAGATAACCGTAATGAGCCAAGACATTCCTGTGAGAAACAAATTTGTTCCAGAAAATATCTTTTTGAGCCTCCATTTCTTTATTCAGTGCAAGTCCTCGTTTCTGATATCTTTCGATTAAATCAACCTCTTTCATGTGTTTTTTATAACGGTTACATTGACCGCACCTGAACTCATGCATCTTATTAAGCAACGATTTTACAAACTTTTCAAACTCTAATGCCTCCGGAGAAAGTTCACGTTTTTTGCCTTTTTCCTGACGGTAAATCGTTTTCATAACCCTTCGGTTTTGAACATAACTGTCACGTACCTTATTAAACTCTATCAAATCCTCATTTGAATATTTATAAGGACAAACAAATTCTGCAAGTTCTTTTAATTTTTTATCATTAACATCAATCATAGCCTGCAAACCTGCAAGACGGGTACTTGAAGAAAAATATCCAAAACTTTTAAGAATAAGTTCTTTTGCCTCATCCATATTAAACCGTTGAAGAAGATTAAGCACCATGGAATAACTGGGTGCAAAGCGACTCTCAAGCGGGTTAGCATCAGACAGAACCAAATCTGCTACCTCCTGAGGTGACTGGAACGGAGTTCCAACAATGGTAACATAACCAACCTCATCCATTCCCCTACGGCCTGCACGACCCGACATCTGCAAAAATTCACTTGGAGTCAGCGTTCTGTGTCCGCTATCCGTTCTTTTACTTATTGAACTTATAACTGTGGAACGGGCAGGCATGTTTATCCCTGCAGCAAGAGTTTCTGTTGCGAATACAACTTTTATTAAACCTTCTTGGAACAATTTTTCAACCAGTAACTTCCAACTCGGTAAAAGACCGGCATGATGCGATGCCACCCCCTGTAATAAATATTCCATGTGTTTGTTGTTATACAAATACGGGTTATCTATAAGAAATTCATCAATAATTTGTTTAATCCTCTCTTGCTCCTCTTTTGTCACAAGTTCAAGAGAAACACATTTCTCCATTTGCTCATCACATTTTTTACGTGAAAATGTAAAATATATAGCAGGGAGCATGTCATTATTGTAAAGATTACGAACCACCTCTTTTACATGACTTTTCTGTTGTGCTTTACCCCTTGGACCTCGTCTGAAATCTCTTTTTTCGGGTCTGATTTTTTTATTCAGACTACCCCCCGGGGATAATAATGGTAATATTCTGTCGGGTTGCGAACTGTCAAAATAGTAATATCTCAAAGGTACGGGTCGAAAATCAGTATTTATTAATGTTGTTTTTGAATGAACCGTATTTATCCATTGTGTAAGTTGTTCTGCGTTTGCAACCGTTGCAGATAAGGCTATAATCTGAACATCAGTCGGACAGTATATTATACTTTCTTCCCACACAGTTCCTCGCTGTTCATCATTCATATAATGAACCTCATCAAGAACAACATAACGAACATTTTTCATATTATCAGTAATTGAACCGAAATTAGTACAATAAAGCATATTTCTAAAAACTTCTGTTGTCATAACAACTATTTGACCGTTACGGTTAATAGATGTATCACCAGTCAGAAGCCCAACTTTATCAGTCCCGTATTTTCTTCCAAAATCATAAAACTTTTGATTAGAGAGTGCTTTCAGTGGGGTAGTGTAGAAAATTCTTTCCCCGTTTTCGAGTGCTAATTGAATAGCAAATTCCGCAATAACAGTCTTGCCCGCACCTGTTGGGGCGCAAACTACAACACTTTCTTTGTTTTCAATACACTTACATGCGTCTTTCTGAAACTCATCTAACTCAAACGGAAACCCAATCATAAATCTTTCCAACTATCTGATAACAATTTTATTATTACATAGTTTAAATTTTTGGGCAATAAATTATTGTTTAGAGGCGAACGTAGTGAGCCGATATTTGTAAAAGTGATTAAGTGACTAGGTGACTGAGTGACTAAGAATTTGGCTAAAAGCCAAAGTATTATTGCCGATTAAAAATCGGCTTGCTTAGTCACTTAATCACTTAATCACCTAGTCACCGTAAATTATTGTTTAGAGGCAAAGCCTCTAAACAATAATTTACCAAAAAAGAAAGGTGAACCCCGCAGGACTCACCCCTCTTA
>CAMHDG010000255.1 GCA_946183815.1 uncultured bacterium
GAGGACTTAAATAAATCGTTTGATACAGGTGAGGTCTTTGATACGATTTCCTCTCTTATTCCGTTAGTTAAAATTGAAAAACCTTCTTTAAATTTAGAGAATGGTAAATTAAAAATATCCTCATCTCTTAAATTCCCTTTTGCTAAACCTGTAAAATTTTCAATGTCAGCAGGTCTGAAAGTGGTTGACGGTAAAATCGTTATGTCTGATGTTAAATCTTCTCAATCCGGTAACGAATTTGTCAAAAAGTTGATTAATCTTATGAATAAAAATGATTTCCTCGAAAACTTGAACTTGAATATTATTGACGGTGCTGATACAGTCGTAAAGGTGGAAAATGTTGACATAAAATCAAAGAAACTGTATGTTAACGGACAATTTATTATTAAAAAATCAGTCTAATTCAGGATGTAATTATGGGCAGAAAGAAAAAACAAAAAACTGAAATGGATTTCATCGGAGTTGTTGTTCTTGTTATACTACTCCTCGTTTATCTTAAAATGACAATTCTAAAAGATTTTAATCCGTTTACTGACATAAACTGGGAAAACCCATTTAAAAAAGAAAAAATAGAAGTAGCAGAACGCTCTGTTGCTGAAGATTTGTCCGCAACTAAGGATAATCAGGTCGCAACTCCTATAAAAGAAGAAGAGGTTTTTGTTGATATATTCTTTACTAAAATTTCAAACGGAAAAGATATTTACGTTGCTGTTTCACGCAAAAAACCTAAAACTTTTAAAGGCTCTGATGTTGAATATGCTATAAAATTACTTATGTCAGGCCCGACAAAATATGAAAAAAATAGTGGGGTATGTTCTGAAATCCCGTCAACTACAAAGTTGTTGTGGTACAAAGAATCTCCGTCTAAAATAATCGTTAACCTGTCTGATGATTTTGAGTTTGGCGGTGGTGGCGATAGCATTTATAAAAGAATGTATCAACTTATTAAAACTGCTAACCACAATACAAGAAAACCTGTTTATCTATACATAAACGGCAAGCAGGCAAATGTTATCGGCGGAGAAGGCTTAATGATTAAGCAACCGTTGCGCAATAATTCGTTAGAGGAATAATAATGACAGAAAAAGACGTTGATTATTATCTTAATTTAGACTGGACTCTTATTGAAGGTACTGATTTGGATTTTAATGGAAACCCTTATCATTATATTGAAATTAAAGAGTTCCCAAGTTTCGTTTTTTGCGCTAAAACCAGAGAAAAGGCTCTTGAAGGCTATAAAAGACAATTAAGACTTACAATCATGATTATGCTTGAAGATGGTGACCGTATCCCAGAGGTTGGCGAAGAACCGGAGGAAATATGATAATGACTTTACCGGAAATTTATATCAATTATCTTCAAACAAATGATGTTCCTGCCGTTGCCGATATTGACAAACTCGCTTATGGTGAACACCACTGGTCACGTGATTCGTTCTATTCGGAAGTGAATAATAAGGTGGCAAAGTACTATACCGCAAAAATATCTTCAGGCGAAATCGTTGGCTACGCCGGTTCTTGGCATATTGTTGACGAGGCTCATATTACGACTGTTGCTGTTCACCCGAATTTTTACAGAAAACATATCGCAGAATCGCTTATTGTAAAATTGTTAGAGGATTGTTATAATGAATTTATCAAATATATAACTTTAGAGGTTAGAGTTAGCAATATCCCTGCGATTAGTTTGTATGAAAAATATGGATTTAAGTCGCTTGGAACTCGAAAAGGGTATTATCAGGATAACAATGAGGATGCTCTTATTATGTGGACTGAAAATATATTCTCTGATGAATATAAAGCGTTGTTCCATAGTAACATCTCAAATTTAGAGAAAAAAGTGATTATAAAATGAAAAGACTCGATGAATTAAATCATTTTAAATATAACGGTCAGCCTGTCAGATTTCAGTTAGGCACATTATTATTTATGTTCTTTTCTGTAATTCTAATCGTTATGGCTACATTTACAGAATTGCAGTTTTCTCATTTTATTATTCCGCTTGACCTTTTCCCTAAATGGAGTTTCTATTTTACTGATAATGGTGTGAACTGGGACGGTTTCTTTAAATCGGTTAAATATATTCCCCAAGTCCCTGTTATTTTCTTTATCCTTGGTATATTAGACAGAAAATATACTCTCTTTACTATTCTTTTGTATATAGTATTGGGTTTTGCAGGATATCCTATCTTTGCCATGGGTGGTGGCTGGAAATATATATTTCAGTATGGTGTTGGTTATATCTTATCCTATATTCCTGCTGTATTCTTTTCCGGTACTATTCTGAACAGAAATTACAAATTCCCTAACGTATTTAAAGCAGTGCTTGCGGGGGTAATTATTATAAATCTTATCGGTGCGCTTGTGCTTTTATTGAGCGCTTGTCTGCGTCATGAAAACTGGTTTATGATTAAAAATCTGCTCTATTCTATGACGTTTTTTAAATTCTTCTATGATGTTGTGTTTAGTATTATCGCACTCTATTTCTCTTTGCTCGTCAAAAGAATCCTTTGGATTGTTTTGAGCAGAGGTTAGGGCTGGTGTAGGGGTAAATATTATTCTGTGTAACTACGAGCCATTACTTGGATTAGTTAAGTGTGTAACTCCATATTTTATTTTTTTGTAAAGATTTCTTAATATTTTATG
>CAMHDG010000256.1 GCA_946183815.1 uncultured bacterium
ATTAAGTGACTAGGTGACTGAGTGACTAAGAGAATTTGGCTAAAAGCCAAAGTATAATTGCCGATTAAAAATCGGCTTGCTTAGTCACTTAATCACTTAATCACCTAGTCACTGTAAATAATTGTTTAGCGGTGAAACCTCTAAACAATTATTTATTACACCAACGCCTCCTGATGTTTGAATTGCATTTCATACAGCATTTTATATTGACCGTGGTCAATGTTCATAAGTTCATCGTGTGTTCCGAGTTCGACCAGATGCCCTTCATTTATAACGGCTATTCTGTGAGCGTTTTGTATAGTTGATAATCTGTGTGCTATGACAAATACTGTTTTATTTTGTATAAGATTATCAAGTGCTTTCTGAACTACTGCTTCTGATTTATTATCTAAAGCACTTGTTGCCTCGTCAAGAATAATGATAGGTGATTTTCTTACCATTGCTCTTGCAATAGCAACACGTTGTCTTTGTCCGCCTGACAGCGTTGTACCTCTTTCACCTAAAACTGTATCGAGTCCTTCCGGTAACTCGGCGAGCATCTCTTCTAAATGTGCTGATTTTATTGCCTCGAATAGTTCCTCGTCTGTTGCATCAGGGTTTCCCATAAGGATATTTTCTCTTATTGTCCCCGTAAATAAGAAATTGTCCTGAAAAACAACTGCGATGTTTTTTCTTAAACTATCAAGTGAAATATCTCTAATGTCAATTCCGTCAATAGAGATAGATCCTTTTGTCACATCATAAAAACGAGGGATAAGATTAACCAGAGTTGATTTTCCTCCGCCGGAGTTCCCAACTATCGCAATAGTTTCGCCTTTTGCAACCTCAAGGTTTATATTATGCAGAACTTCTTTATCTTCAACGTATGAAAAACTTACATCGTTAAATTTTATAGAGTTATTCAAATCTTTAAGTATAAGCGGAGTTTCTTTTTCTGTCACTTCCGATGTGATATCGAACAATTCAAACACACGACCAAGTGCTACAAAAATTGTTTGAACACTTGTTAAAGTGTTTCCTAATGTTTTGACAGGTTTATATAACAAAAGGAGTGAGGTAACAAATGATGCAAAACTGCCGGCGGTCATTTCTCCTTTCATGATAAGGCTTGTTCCGTAAAAAAGAACTATTGCAATACCTATTGAGGCTATAAAATACATAAGCGGTGACATCCAGCCTGTGCGTTTTACAAGTGACATATTTATATCAAAAGATTTATGAACCTGTGCTTCAAACAGTTTGTCTTGTCGTTCCTGAAGGCAGTATGCAGTAATAACTTTATTTCCTTGATAAGTTTCATTAAAGTTTGTTGTGATATTTCCGCTAACCACCATATTTTGATTAGATGCTTTTTTTACTCTTTTTCTGATAAGAGCAACAGGAATAAATGCAATACATAATACGGCAACCCCAACTATTGCAAGTTTCCACGAACTGTATAACATAACCCCTATCAGACTTAATGCTCCGCATAGGCTGACAATTATATTTTTACATTTATCTACAAGATTTTTTGACGCTGTATCAGGGTCGTTTAAATATCTGGAAATAATTATCCCTGAAGGGTTTTCATCGTAAAAAGATGAGTTCATATAAACTAATTTTTTAAACAAGTCGATTTTTACGGCATTAGTAATTTTTTGGCTTACCCAGTCTGTCAGGTAGGTATTCAAATATCTTAAAACTCCTTGTATAACTGCAAACAGAACAACTGCAAACGGTATAGCCATTGCAAGTGCCATATATGGAATTTCGAAGTGATGTCCTAAAAAGTTAAATATCAAGTCGTGTTTTCCTACAACGTAGTCCATGTATGGTTTTAGTGCAAAGGCAACAACCCCGTCAAGCATGCCAACCGGCAGTGCAACAAATGCTCCTAATATTGCTCTTGATAATACAGGTTTTATGTAAGGAAATATTCTTGATAAAAGCCAACTGTATCTGAATGAGTTTTGTGCCTGTGTTTTACTTAATTTCATATAATTATCCTTGTTAATTTACAACCGTTTTACTAAATTATACATTAAATAAAGCGTGTTCCGGTAAATTTTTATAAAGTTTTTATTAATAATTATCGTAATAATGTTGAATATATTTTTCATTCATATTATTATTGTACTCGTAAAAAGGGTATTGTGTATATAAAGGAGGTAATAATGCCTGTAACAGCAGTTGGAAGTGTTATTCCAAGACATTCAAGAGTATTAACCAAGAAGGCTGAACAAGTTTTAAAAAATGAAGAATCAGGAAAAGTTATAAATTCATTTGAATTTCATGCCGGATTTATTCCTTCTCATAAAGAAGTAGGTTTTAATAAAATAAATCAGACAAAGGTTCAACATTTTATCGACTCGATTGTGTAAGAAGGTTAATATAACAAAAAAAAGAAGGTGTTTCTGTTTCTGAACATCTTCTTTTTTGTTTTGTTGGAAATCAATAAAAACGTGTGTAATAATGTTGGCAGAAATGTCTCTTTTACTTATCCCTTGCGTAAGCAAGGGGTTATTTTTGTAAATTATTGTTTATCGGGCAACGAAGTTGCCCTTTAGTGAATAGTGAATGGTGAATAGTGAATAGGAATTTGCAAGAAAACTTGCAAAACATAACAGCCGAAGGCTGTTAAAAATATTTAATCAAATCGGCT
>CAMHDG010000257.1 GCA_946183815.1 uncultured bacterium
TCATTAAGAAATTTCTCTCTCTCCAAGGAGAGATATATCTGCTTCGCAGATAAAAAATAATTTATCTGTAAGCCTTGTCTAACATTTATTTTGCTTGAAATTCAAGTTGAGTCATTATATAATAGAGGTTCGATATGTATTTAATAAGAAAAGGAGTTACAAATGATTGATAAGAAATTGGAAAATGCGTTTAATGATCAGATAAATAAAGAATTTTATTCTGCTTATTTATATTTAGCAATGAAAACTTATTTTGAAGAATTAAACTTAAAAGGGTTTGTAAACTGGTTTGATGTTCAGGTTCAGGAAGAACAGGCGCATGGAATGGGTATGTATGATTATGTTCATGAACGTGGGGGTGTTGTTGAATTAGGCGCTATCGACAAGCCTGTTGTCGAAGGTAAAACACCTGTTGAGGTTTTTGAACAGGTTCTTCACCACGAAGAATTTGTTACATCAAGAATTAATGCGTTAATGGATGTAGCAGAAGAAGTAAAAGACAGAGCAGCATTATCTTTCTTAAACTGGTATTTAAAAGAACAAGTTGAAGAAGAATCAAATGTCGGTGGACTTCTTCAGACATTAAAACTTATCGGTGATGATAAAAAAGCACTTTTAATCTTGGATAAAGATTTATCAACAAGAGTATTTAACCCACCTGTAATTGGCTAGGGAAAATAAAGAATATATGTAGTTATAATATTGGCAAAATTATTGGTATAGGAAAGGAAATTAAAATGACAAAATTTGTATGTACAGTATGTGGTTGGTCAACAGAGGCTGACGTTCAACCTGATGAATGTCCGGTATGTAAAGCAAAAACTTTTACAAAGAATGATGGTTCTGCAAAAGTTTACGCTTGTGAACATAAAGTAGGCGATGGCAAAGTTGATGATGCAGAAATAATGGAAGGTTTAAGAGCAAACTTTAACGGCGAATGCTGTGAGGTCGGTATGTACCTTGCAATGTCAAGAGTTGCTGAAAGAGAAGGTTATCCTGAAATAGCAGAGGCTTATAAGAGATATGCATTTGAAGAAGCAGAGCACGCTGCTAAATTCGCTGAATTGTTAGGAGAAGTTGTTACGGATTCAACTAAAAAGAACCTTGAATTACGTGCAGAAGCAGAACATGGTGCTTGTGAAGGTAAATTAGCCATCGCAAGACGTGCAAAAGAAATGGGCTTTGATGCAATTCATGACACAGTTCATGAAATGGCAAAAGACGAAGCACGTCATGGTAAAGGTTTTGACGGGTTGTTAAAAAGATATTTTGGTTAAATAAAATATTTTTACAGTAATAAAAAGCCCTCGCTTTATGAGAGGGCTTTTTTGTTGTATTCTATTGATATGAAAAATGTCGCACTTATTTTAGCATCAGGAACAGGCTCACGTTGCGGTTTAGATTACCCGAAACAGTTTGCCAAAATCAAGGAGAAATGTATTCTTCAATATACTGTTGAAGTGTTTGAGAACAACCGTAATATTGACGAAATATACCTCGTTACTAATTCTGAATATGTTGATATGGTTAAAGAGTTAACCGAAGGTTATTCTAAAGTTAAAAATGTAGTTGCAGGAGGAACTACAAGAAAAGACAGTTCATATAACGGTATATGCTCTATTAACGCTGATGAGTGTAATGTTCTTATCCATGACGGAGTAAGACCTCTTATTACGGATACGATTATTGATAATTGCATAAAGGAATTAGAACATAAGTCAGCAGTTTGCGTTGCAATAGATTCAACCGATACAATTTATGTAACATCTGATAACGGGGAAATCTTAAGCGTTCCAAATCGTTCCACATTGAAGCGTGCGCAAACCCCTCAATGTTTTAAACTTTCGTTAATCAAAAAAGCCCATTCCCTTGCAAAAGACGATAAAAACTGTCTTGTTACCGATGATTGCGGGCTGATTATGAATTATGATTTAGCAAAAGTTTACACTGTAAAAGGTTCAGAAATTAATATTAAAATTACTTACCCCGAAGATATTGAATTTGCAAAAAATCATCTGGAATAAACTATGCCTTTTTAGATTTTGCGAGTTCGTCTGCTTCTCTTGCTCTTACAGATGTAATGCTTGAGTCAGCCACTGCACCTATCGCAGTTGTAATAGCAGTAATTCCTGCACCCCAAACAGCAAGAGATTTTTTGAAATCTTTAACGATTGCTTTTGTTCTATCTGACACCCCATCTGTTGGCGGAACAATTTTTCCATCTGCATTACGAGTGATTTTTCTGTCAGCAATATCGTTTAGGGTTTTTCCGTTAATGTGGAAACCTTCAATCAAATTTTTCTTCCCGCTAATAGTTTTAAGGGCAGAAACTTGAGAATGCATAAGACCACCGGCAAGGGCTAAACCTGCAACAAAACCTGCTGTTTTTCCAATATTAGATTTTTCATAGGCATTACCATCAGGGGTTTGTTTAATTTGCCCTTTAAAACTTAAGTTTGCACTAATCGGTTGTATACTCATCTTAAAACTCCTTCTAGTCCATATAACATTAATACACAAAATAAATTTATTTTGCCAGTATGTGAAATTTCCTTAACATTTTAAATTCGCCAAGCGGATTATTTTATTAACTTTTGTTAATTTTTTATATTAAGAACTGTAACAATTTTTGTAATTTT
>CAMHDG010000258.1 GCA_946183815.1 uncultured bacterium
CCAGTCTTTTGTTATACCAAAAGCAATATTTATTTTAGTCATAATTTAATTTTATCAGGGGTAGTTATTTAGTGCAATTATTTAATAGTAAACATAATATGAGCAAAAGCACTATAAAAAAATGACATTTTTTTGCAGATGGGCTATTTAATTTTCCAATTTCTAATTATTAAACATGTCATTCCCCCGCAAAAAATATTTTTAGGGTTGTTTGTAGTAATATAATAAAAAAGTGACTTTAGGAGAGGATATCCAATATGGCTAAATATTTAAAATACGATAACATCAATTTTGATGAACTTATTTTTACAAGAGATGGTAACGATTTAGTAGTATCGTCAAAAAAATTAAAGAAACCTGACAGAGTAGAGAACTACTTTACAGATGAAAAGCCTTTAAATCTGGTTAAAACAGCAGACAGGTTTATTGCCCACTCATTAAGAGATGAGATGGTTTTATCATTAAGTTCAACTCAAAATCAAGACGGTTCTTATTCTGTTGAGGGTTCTGCACACGATAATATCATATATGGAAGTAAAAACGATGATTTAATAACAGGTGCTTTGGGCAACGATATTATCACAGGGGGCAAAGGCTCTGATACATTTATCTTTAACCTCGGTGACGGACAGGATATTATAAAAGATGCACAAAACAATGATGTTATCCATATAAATGCAGGATTAAGTGATTTAAAATATTCAAGAGTAAATAACGATTTACAAATTTATTACTCTGACGAAGATTCAATCACTTTAACAAATTTTTTCAAAAACAAATCTTCTAAAAATGTTGATTTAATCAAAAATTTAGACGGTGATATTCAAAAAGAATACGAAGATTATATCAATAATCCGCCTTATAGTATTGTATATTATCATGGTATGCCTGAAAAAGTATATTATGCAAAAATATTTATGTCACAAGACGGATACGAACTTGAAGAAAAATCTATATTAAAAAATGCAAAAATTGAAATAGGCGAAAAATCAACTTTTACAGGAACAGACTACAATGAAAATGTCACTGTTATCGGTAAAAACGGAAAATTTTCACTGGGCTCAGGTAATGATACTCTTACCTATTCTGATGATTTTGGACAAAGTGTTGTTACTCTGAATAAAAATGAAAATCTGAACCTAAAATTTAACTCTGATATTGAATTAGACTATAAAATTTCAGGCAACGATTTAGTTTTAACAACTACCGACAACAATACCGTTACATTAAAGAATTTTTTACGAAGAGTAAACGATGCAACTGTTCAGATTAACGGAAAATCAATAACATCAATCGCCGGATATTTAGAAATGCTGAAAGCAGATGCATCTGACTTCAAAAAAGGAAAGTACATAGGTACTACTCTTAATGACGATATTGACGCATCAGACTATAAATCAAAAAGTAAAATCGGGGTATCAGTAAATTCAAAATCAGGCAGTGATAAAGTCACAGGTTCAGATTATAACGATACAATAAAAGTTAAATCAATAGACGGTGACAGAACGACTGTAATTGAAAATGGCGGAGTAAATAATATTACTACCGGTGCAGGCAGAGATACAATCAGTGTTTATGGGGATTCATCCAATACTATCGTTGCAGGCGAAGGGAAAAATGTAATCACGCTGTCAAGCACAGGCAAAAATAAATATACAGGCGGTAACGGTATTGAAAGAATTTATGTTACTAACGGCGAAAATAATATTAACATGAAGAACGGATATAACACGATAAACATTTCCGCAGGTAAAAATACCGTTACAGGCGGAAAAGATTATGATGTTGTGTATGTATCCGGAGGAGAAAACAAAATCTCAACAGGTGCAGGTTTTGACAAGATTTCAATTATTAACGGAACAAACACTATAAACGCAGGGGCAGGTAATGATACGATAGAATTATCAGGAGGAAATGCTGTTCTTGACGGTGGAGAAGGTGACGACTTATTTGATTTTATGGATTACTATAATTCGTCTCAAAAATCTTTTGACGGACACGTTGATATTATCGACACAAAAGGTAAAAACGAGTTGTATTTCAGTGACCAAATGGTATTTGAAGAAGAACCAGTAAAAACTGAAGATGGCGGGTGCTATCAACTGTCCCGTTTAGACGGTCGTCCTTTTGTGTTCTTTGATGTATTAATTAACAAAAAAGGACAAACAGTGGTTGGAAAAGATGTCCTATTCACTGCGGCTAAATCTTTCACAGGATTTAACGACAACGGTATTCACGTTAGCGATATGGGAACAATATCAAAAATTTCAGCAGTACATTTTGAAGCACTTTATTATATGGGTATGTATTCTGAATACGGTAAAGATATGTTAGACCCTGAAGAGCCATATTACAGACCAAATTATGGGAAATTTGCATCATCTAAATACACCTTTGATGTAACAGAGTTAGCAGAAAAAGTTTCAGGCTGGTTATCTTCTGACAGCAACACAAGCGGATATAAATCTGCGATGGACGTATTCACAAAAGGAACAGAATCAGAGATATCAGAACTTACTGCTCTTTATGTAAACAATGCCACAAGTTGCTATCAGACGATTAAGTAAAATATTGTATAGTGGCGAACGTAGTGAGCCGATATTTGCAAAAGTGATTAAGTGACTAGGTGACTGAG
>CAMHDG010000259.1 GCA_946183815.1 uncultured bacterium
ACCCCGCTAAACAATAATTTATCCATGTTAAAATATACCTATGGAACTTGATTTAACGATAGAAAAATTATCATCTGACGGCCGTGGGATAGCACGATATAACGGGGTTGTAGTTTTTGTGGATAAGGTTTGTCCGCAAGACAAAGTGAGAGTAAATATCTTTAAACAAAACAAAAGTTACTGGCTGGGGGAACTTATTGAAGTATTAGAGAAATCACCGCACAGGGTAAAGCCATTCTGCCCTATGTACAGCGTTTGCGGAGGTTGTAATCTTCAACATATTGACTATGATTACCAACTGCAATGTAAAAAAGAAATTGTAAAAGATACGATGAGTGTTATTGATGGACTGTCAGAATCGGTGGAAGATGTCACCCCAAGCCCGCAAATAAAAGAATACAGGCATAAAATTCAGTACCCGATACGACAAACTCAGGTTTCTAAAAGAATTTTGGCAGGCTATTTTAAACCCAAATCTCACGATATCGTGAATATAAAGTACTGCCCTATCCAGCCCTCTATTTGTGATGAAATAATTGATTTTATCAGAGAAACAGCACCTATGTTTAACATTGAAGGCTATGACGAAAAGAAACACAAAGGGCTTTTAAGGCATGTTGTTATTCGTTCATCCGCAAAAACGGGGGATAACCTTGTTATCCTTGTTATAAACTCGAATAAACCAAACGAAAAAATAAAAGACTTTGCCCTAAAACTCTATGACCGATTTGACAAGGTTATTGGAGTTGGGGTAAATATTAACACTCAAAAAACTAATCTTATAATGACAGGTAAAACAATAAACCTTTATGGGAAAGATTATATAGAAGAAGATTTATGTAATATTACCTTCAAAATAGGGGCAAATACCTTTTTTCAGGTAAACCCCAAAAGTGCGGAAAATATTTTTAAATACGTCAAAAACTATATAAAAACAAACTTTGAAACCCCGACAATATTAGATGCTTACGCAGGCATCTCTGCCTTTGGGCTTGTTATGTCAGACGTTGCAAAAAAAGTTGTATCAGTCGAAGAAGTCAAACCCTCTGTTGATTTGGCAAAAGAGGTTGCAGAGGTAAATGGAATAAAGAATATAGAATTACATTGTGAGGATAGTGAAAAATTCTTTTCTGACGTTACAGGAAAGGGTCAAAAATTTGATATAACAATACTTGATCCCCCACGCAAAGGCTGTACCGAAAAGACTTTAGAATATGCTCTAAAACTTACAAAATCAAAAATAATCTACGTGAGTTGCAACCCGTCAACCCTTGCTCGTGATTTAAAATACTTGATAGAGCATGGCGGAAAAGTAGAGAGTATAAAGCCGTTTGATATGTTTTGTCATACAAACCATATAGAAAATGTTGCGATTATTTCTTTACCTGCTTCATAAAATGAAAACTTCTGTCAACTGTCGGCAAATATGACAATCTGTTAAAGAAACCGTTAACCCTTTTAGTTACCTCATTATCACGTATCTGATTTTTGATAATCAAAGACACTCTTGTCATGAACGATTTAGGATACAATTCTCTGTATTCTGCATTAGTTTTAGCATACATAATCTTTTCAGACCAATTTGCCTTTGGGGTAACTTCATTCATTTTTATCCTGTGAGCATCAATTATACGTTCACGTTTTTGAGCAGTTTTTGGATAAAGTTCATTGAACCTTTGATTAAACTCTTGTTTTTCAGATAATTTTTCTAAATTTTTATCTTCGGGGATTTCAGATGCATCAATTCCTCTTTTTATAGCCATTAGCGCCATATTTGCCCTCGCCTCAAACTCTGCCATTTGATTAAAATGACCGGATACAGGCAAAATAACAGGTGTTTTTGCGTTCTTCATCACCTCATTAGAAACGATTGATGCCGCTTTTTGACCGTTTGTTATAGTATCATCAAGAATAATCTTTGAAACAGATGGATTTTCTTTCCCTTTTGCATAAAAATCAGTCATAGCAGTTTTATATTTTGTATCATCATTTTTGTAAGTTCTAAATGCATCAATAGCATGCAGTTTCATAACATTATAGTCCATTACACGTCCCCTTTATGATAGCCGACACTAAAAAGTAAAACAATATTATCACAAAATCGTCAGATTAAAAAACCTTTTTCCCATTACAGATAAAACTTTTCATTTTACCGTCAATGTTCCTTGTGATTTCGTAAAGATAATTGTTTTCAGGTTTTGTTTTTGAAACAAATTCTTCAGTTCTCACTTGTAATCCATCTACAATTTTATCAATAAATGTTCTAATATAAGATTCACTCTTTTTAGATTCAAAGTGTTCAACTTTTTTGTTTTTAGAATACTCAAACCACCAATTTTCGATAACCTCGCCTGAGTCATCAAACTTATCCTGACGGATAAATCTGTCATTTTTTACGTCATATTCCCTGTGCATGACCTTAACATGATTATCATTAAATTCTTCAGTTACACGAATACCACCGTTTTGTGTGACTTTTGTACTATTTCCAAAATTAAAATTATTACTCATTATCCTCATCATACATGCTCTAACGTATGAACAAAAAATAATTTGCTAAGGAGATAAATTATTGTTTATCTGCGAAGCAGATATATCTCTCCTTGGAGAGAGAGAA
>CAMHDG010000260.1 GCA_946183815.1 uncultured bacterium
TCACTGTAAATTATTGTTTAGCGGTGAAACCGCTAAACAATAATTTACCTAATCAAATCTTTAACAACCTCGCTTGCGATGATAAGTCCAACAACAGACGGAACAAAGGCATTGCTTCCCGGGATTCTGTGTTTGCCTTGTTTTAATTCTTCTTTGAGAGAACTGTCGTCAATTTTTATGGGGAGTTCTTTTGAATAGACAACTTTTACTTTTTTTATTTTACGTTTTTTCAGTTCTTGTCTTATTACTTTCGCAAGCGGACAGACTGATGTTTTTGAGATGTCGCATACTTCAAACATTGTTGGATTCATTTTGTTACCCGCACCCATTGAGCATATAATAGGTACGTTGTATTTTTTAGATTGTTCTATAAGAGATAGTTTGCCTACGACTGTATCTATTGCATCAACCACATAATCATATTGGGAAAAGTTAAATTGTCCTGCCGTGTCAGGTGTGTAGAAGGTTTGATATTTTGTTATTTTTACATCAGGATTAATTTCTTTTAGTCTTTCTTCAGCAATATCAGTCTTATATTTCCCTATTGTTTTTGTTGTCGCCAGTAGTTGACGGTTAAGGTTTGTGATTGATACAGTATCATTATCTATCAGATCTATTGTCCCAATTCCGCTTCTTACGAGTGCTTCTATTGTGTGTCCTCCGACTCCGCCCAGTCCAAATACTGCAACACGTGAGTTTTGGAGTTTTTCTAGCCCTTCTTTTCCTATAAGTAGTTCTGTTCTTGAGAATTGATTTATCATTTTAACCTATAATTTTTGCAACCTCTTTTGGTACAAACTTTGATATATCACCGCCATTGTTTAGGATTTCTTTAACAGAACTGGATGATATAAAGTTGTATTCCGGTCTGGTTATAAGAAATACTGTTTTAATATCTTCTGAAAGTGCCCTGTTGTTTTGGGAAAGTTGCATTTCATATTCAAAATCTGATACGGCACGCAGACCTCTCAAGAGGATAGTTGCACCTTTTTCTTTTGCATAGTTTATGGTAAGCCCGCTAAAACTATCCACCTCAACATTGGGCAAATCTTTTATGCTTGCTTTTATGAGTTCTTTTCGTTTTTCGACAGAGAACATGCCTGTTTTATTTGGGTTGTCAGCGACAGCGATAATAACTTTATCGAACATTTTTGCCCCATCCTTCAGCACATCAAGGTGTCCTAATGTTATGGGATCAAAACTACCTGGGTATATGGCTATTTTTTGATTATTGTTATCCATATTACCTCCTAAAAATTATAATTTGGTATAACGAATACTTCGTTATTAGCATCTTTTTCTACAAATTTCAGGTAGTCGTCAAGAGCGGTTTCTTTCGAGTTATTATAGAACTCATCAGAGATATACTGCTTGTGTAAATCTGTTCTTTCGCCTGAATAGTTACCTAAAATACGAGCGTAGTCGCAAATTTCCTGATAAGATTTTCCGCCTCCGTAGGCTTTAGTTTTTGCATCAGTACCTGATGGGCGAATTTCTATGTATTTGTCTGCAAATTCGATATAAGTACCGTCACCAACAAATTTTATTGATTTTACCCCCTCAAAATCGAGCCCCGGAAAAGCATCGTTTAATACAGTGATGGCATCGTCAAGTGACATTATGCCCTTGTTTATACCGATAGCAAGCGAGAGGAAGAACAGGTCGTTCTTGGTTCTTTGTTTTTCACCCTCTGTTTTTGCCTGTTTGAGTTTTTCAATATCGGGTTCTGATTCGTTGTAGTATGCAATATCTTCTCTTGTATCAAAACGAGAGGTGATATTGTTGTTTTCAAACACTTCAATAAGGTATTGAGAGAGTGTTTTGTTTTCTTCTTCAAGTTGAGCGATTAGAGATGATGCAACAATAATTGCTTCAGTTGCACTTTTTTCTCTCATAGCGATTGCTTCTCTTCCTGTGAGAGATTTAACCGTGTCTTCAGCACCCATAATCATACCGCCTGATTCTTCACCGCCAAAGATTAGTCTTGGTTGGATTCCTAAATCAATAGTATTTCCAAAAACATCATCAACTTTAACAGGTTTATCAGGGTTTGTTTTTAGTTGGAGTTCAACTTTTTTCATAATGTTGGCAATTTCTTTGAACCCAACAGGTACATTAACCACTGCAACATCATTATTTTTAGCCCATTCATCCCAAGAAAGTGCAGATGCGGTTGTCTTAATCATAAATCTTGGGTGGTTATTCCAACGGTGCGACTGTTTTAGTTGTTTTGCACGGTAGTCCATAAGCATCAAAAATGCCTGATTGGCAGTAAATACTGTTAATACTCTGCCATTACCAAGTTTTACATAAGATATTCCGTTTTCTTCTAATGTTTGGATATTCCCTTCAGATTCCAGTTCGCAGATGGTTAATCTGTCGTGGTCAGGGTCTGTTATCAGAACGGCAGTTCCCAATGTATATTCTCTTAATACTATATCGTAATCAAGTGATTCAATAACGGGGAAGAATTTTTCTCCGTTAGGTCTTTTTGATAATACCGTTGCATCAACAGAGTAATCGTAAAAGGTTCTGTTCCCTTTAGGGTCGGTGTCGTATTTTCCTATTGAGTGGAAGAATGGATCTTCTTCTGTGTTATTCCAATCAAATTT
>CAMHDG010000261.1 GCA_946183815.1 uncultured bacterium
CCCATTTTTCTGAACTTGTCGTATCGTTGATTTCGTAATTCTTCAGCAGACATGCCGTCTAAAGAGTTTAACTGTTCAAGGATAGCCTCTTTCATGTTTTGGCTCATTTCAGAGTAACAAGTATGCGCACCACCTACGGGTTCTTTAATGGCGGCATCAACAACACCAAGTTTAATTAAATCGTCAGATGTAATTTTGAGTGCCTCTGCTGCATCAGGGTATCGTTGAGCATCTCTCCATAGGATAGACGCACAACCTTCAGGTGAGATAACAGTGTAATATGCGTGTTCAAGCATAAGAACTTTGTTTGCAACTGCAAGCCCTAATGCTCCGCCACTACAACCTTCGCCTGTAATTATTGCAATAACGGGAACATTTAATTTTGCCATTTCTCGTAAATTAACAGCAATAGCACCGCCTTGCCCTGTTTCTTCCGCACTAATTCCAGGGTATGCCCCGGGGGTATCTATCAAAGTTACGATAGGCAGATTAAATTTGTTTGCGTGTTTGAATAATCTTAAAGCCTTTCTGTAACCTTGTGGTTGTGGCATCCCAAAATTGTACTCAAGATTTTCTTTTGTTGATTTTCCTTTTTGAGTACCTATCAACATAACCTTTTTATCACCGATTTTAGCAAGTCCGCCAATAATCGCTCTATCATCAGTACCTTCTCTGTCACCGTGCATTTCTATAAATTCGTCACAAATTAGTCTTGTATAGTTCAAGAAATTTGGACGTTCAGGGTGTCTTGCAATCTGCAATTTCTGAAACGGTTTCAGATTTGAGTACAATTCTTTTTTATAATCATTTGCTTGTTGTTCAAATGTTTCTATTTCTTTATTCAAGTCCATGCCTGACTCCGAACTTATCTTTCTTAACTCTTTTATTTTTTCTTGGATTTCTACCAATGGTTTTTCAAATTCAAGTACCATCATTGTTTACACCTCATGCATAGCCAATATAGACGCTAAATTTTTTCTTAAATCGGCTCTTTTTGATACTAAATCAACCTGACCATATTTAAGAAGATATTCTGCTGTTTGGAAATCAGCAGGCAATTTTTGGCGAATAGTTTGTTCAATAACTCTTCTGCCTGCAAACCCAATTCTTGCACCTTGTTCAGCAATAATAATATCACCTAACATCCCAAAACTTGCGGTAATACCGCCAAAAGTAGGCTCTGTTAACAGGTTAATATAAAGCAGTCCTGCCTCATCAAGTCTTGATACGGCACAAGATGTTTTTGCCATTTGCATAAGGCTTAGTGCACTTTCCTGCATCCTTGCTCCGCCTGATGAAGTTATTGCTAAAACCGGTAAGCGTCTTTTTATGGCTTCTTCTATAATTCTTGTAACTTTTTCTCCAACAACACTACCCATAGAGCCGCCCATAAAGTCAAAATCCATAACGGCAGTTGCGACTTTATGTCCTTCTATTTCTGCAATACCTGTAATCACTGCTTCATCAAGACCTGTCTTTGCGTGAGCCTTTTCCAGTCTGTCTGCATAAGATACTGTATCTACAAAGTTCAAAGGATCAGTTGGTTTTATCTCTTTGAACAATTCTTCAAATGAATCTTTGTCAAATAGTTGTTGTATTCTTTCTCTTGCATTTATTCTAAAATGATAGTCACATAACGGACACACCATCATATTTTCTTCAAGTTCTTTTTTTGTTATTTGTGCTTCACAGTGAACACATTTTGTCCATAAATCTGCAGCAAAATCTTCGGTATCGACACGACTTTCCATCTGTCTGCGTTGAATTTGTGCTTCTTTACGTTTTTCAAACCATTCTTGTATCGTCATATATGTTTTCAGCCTGTGGGCTGTCCTCCAATTCCCTATAAACTTAAATGCATACTTAATTATATTACATAAAGTCTTAAAGTCCATATATGTTAAGAAATATCAATATAAAATGGAATGAATAGTGAATATTGAATGGGGGACATCATAATATTCGGATTACTTTGCTAATATATTGATATACGTGCTAAAATTATTTTATGGGTAAAATCAAATTAAAAGATAAAGATTTATATTACATAGGTGGGGTTGTTCGTGATGAACTGCTTGGAATAAATAGTTTTGATATTGACTTGACCTATAAGGGTAATGCAATAAATAAATTCGGAAATTTAGAAGAGTGTGTAAAAATTAACGAGCCTTTTGGAACAGTTAGGTTATCCATTGACGGTAAAGAGATAGATATTGCCTCTACCCGTGATGAAAAATATGATAAAAAAGGTCATCTTCCGGTTGTTTTTGATATTGGTTGTGACTTAAAAAGAGATGTTTTAAGACGTGATTTTACCGTTAATGCACTTGCAAAATCAACTCTTACAGGTGAAATCATTGACTATACAGGCGGGGTAAATGATATAAAATCAAAAACTTTACGGGTTTTACACGATGAAAGTTTTATTGATGACCCGACAAGAATTGTCAGAGGACTCAAGTTTGCCGTTCGTTTCGGGTTTGAACTTGACGAGCATACTAAAATTTTACAGGAAAATTATCTTGATAACATCAATTATGATATGAGTTATAAAAGATTAAAAAAAGAGATTGTTGAAACTTTTAACCTCAAC
>CAMHDG010000262.1 GCA_946183815.1 uncultured bacterium
CTTTCCAACTGCAACGCTCTGGAAAAGCTCGCCTATCTGATAGAAAAGCATTACTGCAACGCCTTCTAGAAACTCGCCGGTTCCGATAGCTCCAACTGTAGCAATGGCCATAAGGAAGTTCTCATCAAAGACTCTTCCATTTTTTATATTTTTTACTGCAGCCTTTAATATTTTTAGTGTAACGTCTCTTTCTTTTCCTAAGTGAGCAAAATCATTCCATTTTAAAGTTGATTTCTTGACATCACCTAAAATAATATTTTTTATCTCACTCATTTTGGTTTGACTATCAAACGCCTTTAATATTTGATAATTAGGCGAATACATCGGCCCGTTCCTGTACCCGTCATTATTCATAATTCCGCTTTTTACCAGACCTTTTGATTTTGCTCTTGCTTCAAATACTTTTAAATCAAGATATTCTATTCCAAAATTATATGACCTGTCTGTTATACAGTCCTCTAATTTTAAGAACATTTTATTTATCTCGCAAAGAGTGTAATATAATAAGTATTCATACTCAATATCGTCAAGATTATATATTTGTTTCAGATACAAAAATTTTTCTTCTGTCACAGTTTTTTGCGGAGTTAATGAATTGTACTTATCTTCAAACACCTTTTTTAAATCTTTAAGTGTTTTTTTTATCTCACTTCTTTTTGATTTTTTGATAGAGATTCTTTTAAACCCAATTTTTTGCTTCATAACGTGATACATTTCTTCAAATTGCCATGAATCAACATCAAAATCCGAAACCATTTTTATGGCATACTTTAGCCACATTCTTTTTTCAAAATTATCCATATTATCCACCTATAAAAATTACGTACAATTTTATATTACAGTGGAACTATGTCAAAAACGGACATACTGATTTTTTTGAATAAATAAAAAAATGAAAAAAAATAAGGTTACTTTTTTGTAACCTTATTTTTGTGCAAATTTAATTAACCTTATTTTTGATTATAAAGAAATTTAGCCGCATTTGATTTTACGGCATCAACAAATTCTTTGTTATCGGTCATGCCTGCAGGCAACTTTGCTGAGCCCATCAAATGTTCAGTTGGTATCAACAACATATCACTTGCATCAGAACTTGTTCCGTCAAATGTATTCACCAGTTGAGAACCCTGTTTATATACACTCATTTTAGGAGCACGCATATTCTCGGAACTTGGTTCAAAATTGATTTTCAAATTTTTTCTTTCGGCATATCTGGCGATAGAATCAAGATTATCATTAATTATTTTTAAATCTTCAGGTTTAAAGGCAGTTGAAACCGTTGTGTAATCAGCAATTCTCGCCTGATTTCTGCGTGCTATTTTCTTCATTAACTTTTCTTTTGATATAAAACTATGTGCAATTTCCATTATTTTTCCCTTTATAATATGTGTTTAGCATATATATAATGTTCGGGAATTTATTATTTTGACTTTAGACCACCCAAATTATTTACAAATTTTAATAATGATTTTATAAAAAAGGTAATTTAGATTATAATTGTTACACATATAATGACAAGGGGTATTGTGTATGAATATATTAAAAACGGCTATTGCACCTGCGGTAATAGGAACAACAATGACTTTATCAAGTTGTGATAAAACAGTTTCTTCCGTAGCAGAGTCACGAAAAGGAGTGCTTACGGAAATAATGGCGAACAAACCCGCAAAAGACTTTGATAAAATTGTTGCAGGCTGGGATAATAAAGAACTATATATGAATGATATTAAATCACAATCTTCATTAGATTCTGTTGCATACCGTAACTTATTTGACGGAACAGTTTTGGCAAATAATTCTAAAAAAGTAAAAGAATTTAATGAGATTGCAAAAAACACCAGACCTGATAAAGAATCTATAAAAGATATATCTCAAAGCGTACACGTTACGGAAGCGCAAGATGCAAAAATAAAAGATTTAGGTGTTACCAAAAAGGCATTTGATTCTTTCCAAGAAGAGTACAAAAAAATCGGTGATTTTCGTTCTAACGGGTTTGGAACGACATGGGAGCCTGATTATAGTAAAATAATTGCAACAAGACAATTTAAAGCAGATAGTATGGCATACGATAATTTCTTTAAGAAAAATAATGTAATGACTGATACCTTACAAAAAGAGATTAAAAAAATTGCAAAGGTCATAAAACCATAAAATATAAAACTTTAATAGAACAAATGTAAAAATAAAAAGAGGTTGATAATATCGACCTCTTTTGCTACTTACACAACTAGTGTGCTGTGTTTATAAATAATATGCTAGTTTTCCACCAGCAAATCACCATTGTAGAATTTCCAGAGATTATCCAGTCTGGTTTTATGTTCTACAATTCTTTCAAAATCTTTTTTCATATCTTGCAGTTCCAAGAGTAGAGTAGCCAAATCTTTTCGTTGTTGAGGAGTCATAGTATGCTCTACCTCATCAGACCACCCTGCTGAAAAACAGCCTTTATCAAAATCTTTTTCTCTCATGTTATGCTCCTTGATACAATGATTGCATATAATCCATCATGTCATAATTGCCATATTTAAAAGTGTATGGCTGTTTTGCGTACTCTCCGATTTCTCTCTTAATGTCTTGAAAAGCCTGAC
>CAMHDG010000263.1 GCA_946183815.1 uncultured bacterium
TTAGCCAAATTCTCTTAGTCACTCAGTCACCTAGTCACTTAATCACTTTTGCGAATATCGGCTCACTACGTTCGCCTCTAAACAATAATTTATAGGTCGAACTCTACCTAAAATTTAACATTTTTTATCTTGACAACGCAGGTGAAAAAGAGCATAATATAATTGCTTAAGCAAATATATAATATAAGCAAAAGAGAACCGAAGTTCTCTTTTTTTTTTGGTTATTGCTTATAATTAAACTACATATTATCTCTTATTCTTGCATTAACAAATCCTTGGTCTTGTATCCATTTTTTAATGTCTTCAGTTTGTGATGGATTTGTAGTTACATTGGAAAACATCATTTCTTGACCGTCAGGCAGGGTTACCCTTGCAACTTTTGCATTTTGATCCCAAGGTACATAGATTTGATATGCCTTGTTTTTATCAATATTTGTATTCTGTGGAGCAGTTTTGGATACATTTGTAGAGTCATCACCCGCATTTGGGTTAACCAGTATTACATTAGTCCACCCTGCTTTTCTCAGTTGCTCTTTCAAATTAGCACACCCTTTATCAATCATTTCTTCAGCGGATGAAAATGCACTTGCAGACATATTTGCGTTATACATTTTTCCATCAGGAGTCAGAACTCTAACCCAACCGCTACGGCTAGTATATTTATTACTTGCATAATAAACCACCCTCAAAACAATAGGCTTTTTCTTTTCTTCATCAGAGAAATTTTCAGTCTTATTTATTGCAGCATTGAGTTTATCCATAGCCTCTTTTGGAATAAGTGCTTTTAACTTATCCATATCGACTTTACCAAGACCTTCTATATCCCAACCTGATTTGTTGTCAGTCATTGTAAGATTAATACTTCCATAAAAGAAACCTATTTCCTGATAAGATTCACCATCAAAGTTTATAGCAGCACCAATTAAACTACCATCAGGTTTCATTCTTATATTTACCTCTTCGCCACTTTTTAATTTGACAGTAACAAAATAATAATTAGATTCTCTAGCATAACGAACATCACCGATAGACTCAATATTATCTTTATCTTTTAATTTATCTAATACGTCAGTACCTTGTTTAATACGTGCATCAACCGCTGCTTTTTTGCTTGCAAAATTACCATAATCAGCGTCTTTCAGGTCAACAATATCAGCACCGTCAGGGCGGGTATTATCAATCGCATCCGATACTATTTCTGTCAGTGCAGACCAGTTCTTGACACCGCCTTTCTGAACTCCGCCTTTTATGCCAGCAGCATATAATTTGTTAGTGTGTTCAAATGTTACAGATGGACTTGTTGCATCTTTAGGATAATAATAAATATCCGTTATTTTATTTCTGTCATTTGTATCACCATAGTTAACAACAACTTTTCCGCCGTCTTTTAGTTTAATTGTCACTTTGTTACCATCTCTCGTTGGAGTGCCGTCAATATTATTTTTATCAGTTAAACTGTTGACCGCATCAACAGCCGCCTTAATCTTTGCTTTTACCTCTTGTTCTTTGCCATCTTCGTATTGAATAGCGTCATAATTGAGCACATCTTCTGTCTCAACAGATACACCTTCATATTTCCCATCTGCTTTATACATTTTAGATGCATCAAATTCTGTTTCGCCACCTGAGCGAACCTCATAAGTCTTGCCGTCATCGTCTATTTTATAAGTGAAACTCTTTAAAGGTCCTCGACCGCCACGCCAAGCCTTATATTTAGACTCTACCTGTGCTTTATTATCCTGATTTTTAACATTTTTCTTTGCCCTTGCTGATGTTGTATCAGTAGGCAAAATCAACTGTTGACCGCCTACCAGCCATTTGACTTTTGTCTTTTCTGCATCAGAAAATTTTATCGCACCGTTATCTTTGTTCAACTTAATTATCTGTTGTTTAATATCTTCAATATCTTCAGCAGACGGGTTTGTCATAATAGATTTTGCAACACGTGTCGCCAAATCATCCAGATTTTCGCCTAATTGAACAGTATAAGCGTTACCAACATTTGTACTATCCGCCTCCAGTGCCTCCTGATTCGCTTTTGCCATCGCTTTTACATAAGATATATATTCTGCTTCAGTAACTTGATTAGGATTTTTTGTGGAGTTGTCCTTAAAATTGGCATTGTAATACTTTTTAATCTCATCTTCGGTAATCTTTCCGTCATGGTTTTCATCAATACTATTTAAAACTACAAGTTCATCAGATGTCAAAATAGAGGCATCACTACCATCTTTTTGAGTATTAAACAGGCTGGCAACCTTATCTTTCCTGTCAGTTTGTACCCCATCAGGTTTAACTTCACTAATATCTACCTTTTTAGCAAGTTTACCGGAAAAATTAATTTCATCTGCCATATTACAACTCCTTATTCCATAATAAGTTAAACTTCTACACATGAGTTTTACGGCATATTTTGTTTAATCTTTAACACATGAAAAACATGTTGTAACATTCATTTACAAAATAAAAAATAAAAACTTTGGGAATTATATACTATTAATACAATAAATGTCATTTATCGTTTATTGTTGTCAGGCAGTGCCTGACCTACTTGCTTGTTGATTATTACAAGACA
>CAMHDG010000264.1 GCA_946183815.1 uncultured bacterium
AAGCAAGCAGCCTGATGTGCCGATTTAAAATTGGCAATAATACTTTTGATTTTCGCCAAATTCTCTTAGTCACTCAATCACCTAGTCACTTAATCACTTTTACAAATATCGCCACATTTTGTTCGCTTCAGAGTAATAATTTCGATAGTTTGTTATTTATACAAGTTCACCTTTTAGATACCAAGTCATAGAGCCTGTGATTTTCACATCAACAAATTCCCCTGTTTTATCTTCTTCACAAGGTATATGAACCATTTTATTGTTTCTGGTTCTGCCTGAAATCACGTTCTTCCCGTTATGGTTTTCAAATTTCTCCACAAGCACTTCAAGTGTTCTGCCAATGTATTTTTTATTTGATTGTACACAACACTCTCTGTTTGTTTCGTTTAGTCTTGCAAGTCTTTCTGTTTTTTCATCCTCAGGAATATATTTATCTACCCATTTTGCTGCGACAGTTTTTTCTCTTGGTGAGTATGCTGCAGTATTAGAGTAGTCAAGTTCCAGTCGTTTCATTGTATTAAGAGTGTTTTGGAATTGCTCCTCGGTTTCTCCCGGGAAACCTGCTATAAAGTCACTCGTTATAGTAACATCTTTTATTCTTGACCGAAGATGTTCACATATTTTGGCATAGGTTTCAACATCATATCTTCTGTTCATTTTCTTTAATACATAATCATCACCCGATTGCATAGGGATATGAAAATATTCGCAAACCTTATCACACTCATTTACCGTATCAATGAGTTCTTCTGTTATATCAGTAGGATATGAGGTAACAAATCTGATTCGGAATTTTCCATATTTGTCTAATGAATTGATCGCTCTTAACAGTCCTGATAAATTTATTTCTTCGCCATTTACCCCTTTACCCCTGTAACTGTCAACATTTTGACCTAAAAGTGTGATTTCTTTGAATCCTTCAGAAAGTGCCTTCTTTACCTCGTTCATAATGTTTGCAAAATCTCTTGAACGCTCTCTTCCTCTTGTATAAGGAACAATACAATAAGAGCAAAAGTTGTTGCATCCCTCCATTATAGGAATCCATGCATTTATGCTTTTTACTCGGTTTATTTTGTATTCTTTTTCAGCATAAGGTACTTCATCACAAGAGCATACACGTTCCCCATTTTCGACACGTTTAATAAGTTCGGGTAGTTCATACAGTCTTTGTGTTCCTATGACCAAATCAACGTAAGGAGCACGTTTAAACAAATCTTCTTTTACCTGTTGAGCAACGCAACCTGAAAATGCTATTTTTATATGCGGTCTTGTTTTTTTCCATTTACCCCATACTCCTATCTGACTGTATGCTTTATCCTCCGACAGTTGTCTTATTGAACAGGTGTTAATGATAAGTAAATCCTCTTTTTTAGGTTCATCTGTTTTTTCATAATCCATATATTCAAGCATACCAAACATACGTTCAGCATCTGATTTGTTCATCTGACAACCTAAAGTTTCTATATAAACCTTCTTCATTTTTATTATCCCTTATTCCTGTAAGTCAAAAATGTGCCTGATGGGAATCGAACCCATGACCTCAAGTTTCGGAAACTTACGCTCTATCCAACTGGGCTACAGGCACCCAACTTTATTGATTATATCACAGATATAACTAGAATAAATTAATGCTGTCGCTTCCTTCTGTTACACCTGCTGATTGCGTTAATGTTGTAGTGTAGTCAGTTGTATATTGGTCTTGTATATACAAATTACCCATAGTTTCGTTTGTTATAAAGTTAGTTACATTATTATTTAGTTCGTCAATATAGGAATTGCTTATTTTGGTAAAACCGTTGTCTTGAATAAGATTTTGTTCATAATAATCTGTTCCGTAAACAATAACAAACGGTGAAAGTCTGTAAAATTTATAAATATCTAATGTCAGATGGTCAGCATTGTCCCAAGGGTTAATCAGAGTAATTGTTTTATCTGTTAAATCATAAAGTGAATATGCATGATCTTTTAAAATACCTTGTTTTAAATCGTGTGAATTTGCCTGTATCCCTATAGAAATGTTGTTTAATTCCCCATTTTGATATTTTGTCCATAATTCATTCAGATTTTCTTTAAATTGAGAGTTTCCATCTTGCATAACAATAGTTACTTTTTTATCACCAAATAAATAATTTGAAATTGTGTTGTAGTACGCTTTTTGTACTGTATCAAGTTCATAAATGTCCATTGTGTATTCCATTTCTTGTGCATATTCTTCAAGAAAATGTTTATCGTAAACTTTATTTTCTGCCATCAATTTATTCATAGCATAATCAATAAGTACAACATCTAAATCGCCACTGATATTTTTAAAATCGGATAAATCGTTATCGGAAATAATTGTGCTTTTATTATCTCCGCTGTAATTTTTAAAGGTTACGGAATAAGTATTTTCAATTTTTTTTATATCAACATAATCTGAAAGGCTAAATTCTTCGCTACTTCTTTGTAAACTGTCTAAAAGTACGAATAATCTGCAATCACCTCCAACACCGCCTTGGTTGAACCATCCGATA
>CAMHDG010000265.1 GCA_946183815.1 uncultured bacterium
TGTTCTTTCTCTGAATTTAAGGCACTGTCAGGAATTTTAAGAACAACTGTTCTTCAGGTGAGCGATGCAAAAGGGCTTGAAGAAAACAGACTGGAGAAGAAAGAACTGCTGTATAACTATCTTACAAGCACAGAGTTTAAACTCCAACTTGAAACAATAGTAAATTCATTTACAACACTTGAACAAGATTTGCAAAAAGAACGTAAAGCAACGGAAGCATCATGGAAAAGACGTGAAAGACAAATCAGAAACGTACTTGATGCAACCTGTCAAATGTACGGTTCTATACAAGGTATAGCAGGCGCAGAGGTTCAGCAAATAGAATCGCTTGAAATACCTTTACTGGAAGATAACTCATAATTACTACCCTATTGCTTTACAAAACCCTGACTGACTCCTGCCTGTGCAGGGGTCAGGATATGGGAACGGTGTATCAGACATTTTAAATAAGGAAAATTATATGAAAAAAACAGAAATTATTAATATTGTTGAAAAGTTCCCTAACGGGAAAGAAAAAGTAACTACAATTAAACGAATTGTAAATATGGAGGATGCAGGAATACATTTTGGAATTATTCCTGCAAGAAGAAGCGGACATTGGAACAGTCAACTTTCAAGCGAAAAATTAATGAAAGATTTAGAAAAATTCCGAGAAGAAAAAAGAAAACATACAGAACGCAATAACGGCACTTGTGAAATTTCGATTAAAGGGAAAAAGAAAAAATGCAAAATAGATGAAAACACTATCACATCCTACGGGCTGAACGGCGAAAAATTAGTGATTAATCTGAATTTAGATTATGAAAAAAGGAATAAACAACCCAAAAAAAATAAAAGAAAACAAATTGATAAAAACAACGAAAAAAAATAAAACAAAAAACTCTTCTAAAACAAATTGTAATTATTACCTCAATGAAAGACGAAGAAGATATTAAGCAACATCTTTTCTTAATACTTTTTCGTCATTTTTTTTGGTATCAAACTTACGTTTTTCATCTTTCATTTTAATAGCAAGAAAAATTTGCTCACCCAACAATTTTGCGCCCTGACGTTTTTCCTGAAGAGCAGGTGATTTTTCAGGGTTATCAATTTTACGTTTTTGCCTTTTATTATCCTGAATTTTCTGGCACTCTGCCCTTGAAACGGTCAGATATTTGTCAGAAACGTAATTATCCTGCTTTGCTTTCTCTATTTCTATTTTGCGAAGTTGCGCTTTGTCTGTTGTCTTATTCCCTGTAGGCGTGTAACCATAAGCCAATAATCTCCGCATTATCTCTTTTTCCTCTGAATCTACAGAAGAACAACTATAAGAAAAAGAAGAATTTGGGGTAATGTTTTGAATTGACATATATTACCTAATAGACTAACACACTTATTTATAATATTCACAGTTTAAACAGTTTTATAACAAACCGAAATTTTTATGGTAACATTCGTTTACAAAAAATATCTGTGACCATATTTGTCATAATCATAAATTATAGTAATAATGTAAGACAACAAAGGGAAATGATAAAATGTTTAAAACAAAATCAGGCAGACCTATAACGTATTACGGAAAAGAATACACAAAAGGGATAACCAAAATTACATCAGACTTTGAGGGAATAGACACTGTAGATAAATTGTTTGAAAAATTACTTGATTGTTGGTGCGAAAGTACTGCTTATCCTGACTGTCAGGAAAATTACGATAATGAGGAAAACCCTACGTTTGGGCAATGTGCTATAACAGCAACCCTTGTGCATGACATATTTGGCGGAACAATTCATAAAATATTCCTTGATGGCGGAGGAACTCATTATTTTAACAAAATTAACAATAAATATATTGATTTGACAAGTAATCAATTTTTGTATTATTCTTTTCCGATAGAATACGAGCCAAATCAAGAGGTAGAAAGAGAATATTGCGGTAAAAATCAAAATACACTACAAAGATTTAATTTACTTGTAGATTTACTCAAAAAGGAATTGAATAATGGATAACGAAAACAAAAAACAAGACTCGTTTTTTACAAGATTTATTCTAAAATTCGGGGGTATAAAACCAAAATTTCAATATGTTATAAAACATGTTGAGGGAATTTATAATGCATCTCTTGATGAAACCATGCAAATTGAATTAAAACCTGACTGTGTTATATTCCAAAATTTGAGTTCCCACACAAAAGAATCAATAAATAAAACAGATATTACGGATATTATTTTACTCGAAGAAACAGAAGAAATAGTTAAAGAAAAATCAGTTATTCCAAGGGTAGTGGTCGGGGCTCTCATTTTCGGAGTTGTAGGTGGTATAATAGGTGGATTATCAGCAACAAAAATCAAAGAAAATACAAAATATTATATTCAAATAGTTTTGAAAAACGGAGAAAAGAAAACTTTTACCGCAAACAAATTTATACTAAAAACAATACTCAAAAATATGAATATCCAACATTAGCAGGTCGAGTTTATTAACCTTACAATAACATCAATACCGGCTCGGTGTGAAACCGACCTACAATTC
>CAMHDG010000266.1 GCA_946183815.1 uncultured bacterium
ACCATTCACTATTCACTAAAGGGCAACTTCGTTGCCCGCTAAACAATAATTTATCGCAAACATTATTTAATATAATCTTTTATTATACTAAAATCCCAAGGTTTTATGTTATGTTGTGATAAATCATAGAAAGTGAATGTTTTAGTCAGAGGATGAGATGCCAGCCCATAATTGAATTTTTCATAAACAGGTCGTTGAAAACTATCGTTATTTCCTTTGTATTTTTCGTCATATAATGACTGAACCTCAAAATGATTGTTATCAAGATCTCTGTGTAAACGTATTCCAAAAGCCTCTTTCTCTCCTGATTTGTCGTATTTATCAATACCTGTTATCCCTTTTGTACGGTATTGGATCCATCTTTCTGATTTCTCATCATATTTTGCGTGTATTCCAAAATCACCGGTATTTATTAATTTTTCAAGTTTTTCTTCCTGCGGGTCTAACAAGTATGTAAAAACAGGAACCGCATCTTTTGGAGGGGGAATATCCTCAGTTTTATTTACATAATATTCTTTTACAGTTTGATGTCCGTCAGAGTTAAAATAATCCATATCTGCCGTATCACGATAAATACTTGTTTTTGATATAGTATTCTCTTTTGCTTTTCTGATAATATTTTGGGCATAAGTATTCATTGGGGCATCATTTTCTATCTCGGAGGTTGATTTGACCTCATTAAAATCGACCCGCATATATTTTACGACCCCATTTTTAATGCTTGTTGTAATCATAGATTTTCCGTTTTTGTCAGATATATCAACAAGATAATATGATTCCATTGAGTTATACCCTATGTGGAGCAATTCTTTGCCCTCGGTATCTTTGAATTTTATATAAGAATCTGCGTTGCCGTCATATATTTCTATGGAAGAATTATCTTTGTTAAATAATTCATATTTATAAGGTTCTGCATCTTTATTTATATCAAATAACCCTCTTGATTTCATAACAAGATTATTATCTTTGTCGTAATCATATCTTACTAAACCGTAATTCTCTTTCTTAAATTCTCGTTTACTTCTGTCTATAATGTTATTAATCGGTCGAATAAATTTATCTTTTGTTTTTTCAAACTGTGCAGGTATCCCTCTAAAAGAGTCCGTTGGTGCATCTTCTAATAAAGCCTTTATTATAATCCTTGCCTTATCAATTCGTTCTTTGTCTAAAACTTGGTGTTTACGCTCGTTTTCAATAAATGTTATTACTTTTTTATCAATAGAAACAGTTGAATTTTTGCGTTCGGCTTTTGTTGGTGTTGTTGTAATAACAGGCTCTGCTTTTAAAGGTTTTACCTTTGTTTTTATTTCTTGAACTTTATCTGTTTTAGGAGGTATTTTTGTTTCTTCGATTAAAGGTTGAGTTTCTGTTTTGATTATGGGTTCAGGGTTTTGTTTTAGTTGAGGTTTCTTTACGGGTTTGGTTTTATGTTCAACAAGACCTGAAATAATAGATGCTAACCCTGATTTTTGTTCTCTGATTTCAGGGGTTATGCCTTGTCTGTATGCCTCTTTATAGACTTGCTTATATCGGTTAACAGTTTCAGACATCGCTTCCGATTTCTTTCTTAAATCTTGATTTTCTTGTTCTTTTTTTGCTAAAAAAGCATCCTTTATTTCAAGTTTAGATTGCAGGTCTGTGTTTTCACTTTCTTTTTTAGATAAGTATAATTCTTTTAATTCAAGTTCTGATTTTAATTCTTCGTTCCGTTTTTCAAGTTCTTGATTATTCTCACTTTGTTGTTTTAAAAAATCTGTTTTTTCTTTAATTTCAGAATGTAACTTTTGATTTGTTTTTTCTAAATCATTATTTTTTTCTTCAAGTGCTTTAATATTTACCCCTTGTTGAGAGATAAATTCGTCTTTTTGTGCAATCTTATTTTTAAACGGCTCAATCGCCTCTTTTATCTCTTTTTTCGCAAGAGAAGACGTTTCTTCAACCGCTTGCCTTATTGAAGAAACAGCACTGTTAAAAGAAACAGTCTTAAAAACTTTTTTCTTCCCCAATTCAGTAATATATTTATCCGTAATTTTATTGATTTGGACAGGCATAAGTTGATTGTATAATAAATAAAATGGCATTGCAATTTAAGTATTTATATTATTTCAGAGTGGAATAAAAATACAATTCATTAGGCAAAAATGTATTTCAAACAAAATTTATGGAACAATGGCAATAGTGCTTTTAGTCTGTTCATTATATAAGTATCATAGTTTGAAAATTTACCGCTCGGTAAAATTAATCAAGAAAATAATTATATTGTCTGCAAAATTTTACCGCTCGGTAAATTTTGCTTAATTTTTTCTTGGGTAATTGTATCATTCCACAAAATATGTCGTGATTTTATGGATTGTTGCAGAGTAAACAATAATATAATTAGTATTTTATAGAGCGATAAATTTTAAATAATAAATGATGTATTTTATTGGGTTTGGTTTACCCATTCTATTCTTTTTACAGCCTTATTTTTTAGTTTTTTTTTGTTCAACTTTTACTAAAATGTCT
>CAMHDG010000267.1 GCA_946183815.1 uncultured bacterium
CACAAGTAAAACAATTTATTCTTGAAAAAGTCTGCATGAACAAGCGCATGGAACCTTTCATGAATTACGCAAATCTGGTTATGAGAACTGTTTATAACTTTTTGAAAGATTATTATGATGGAGCAGATACAATTAAAAATCTAAAAAAAGATACAAAATTATATACAACTGTTATTGTTGATTTTAGAAAATGGCTTATCAAATACTCAAATATTGATTTAGATTTGAGAGTGTTGAGAAAATATAATAATAGAATTATATACAATATTAACAACCCTCAAGACTATAAACAGGCTATCATAGACTTTATGTCCTGTATGACAGATAAATACATCATGCGTGTTTATAATGATTTAATCTCTTTCTAATCAATAGTCTGAAGAACTAATCTTTTTTCAATTTGCAGTCAGGATCAGAGCAAGTGTTTTTATGCATATGGACTAACAGGGTCATAGCATTTGCAAGTGCTTGATTTTGCTGATGTATCAACAATTCCTGATGCGCTTTTATTCTGTCCTCCGATTCATACAAATCTTGTACAGTTACCATTCTGTCTGTATTTTCTCTTTTGGGCTGAACTTTTATAGATGCCCTATCTCTTGCAAAACTAACAGACGATATTGGTTGTATATTCATGATTACCTCTCCTTATCTTATTTAGATATTAAACCATATTTCTTATAAAATTACCATATATAATTCAAATATTATGATATTATAAATGCATAAATAAAATAAAATTTTCATGCCTGTATCCCATGCCATCACTGATATTCGGGGTGATTAACCTTATCAACACTAGATTATGTATTTTTGACACTTATAAAAACGGCTGTATTGCATGTGATTACTGGGCTAGAGCATGTTTACAAATCTTTACAAATAACGATTTTAGGGCAATTCAGCCATTAGTATATACTTTATATAGATACAATGATGGGATAAGGAATGAGTAAGATGGTAAGTTCTGCAAACTACAACGTCAGAATAACTCAAGGAGGAGGATCCTCAATAGGTGCTACCGTTCCTGTTAGATTTCAAGGTAGAAAACAAGAACAAGAAAACAAACCTGTTGTTCAGAATGCAAAAATAAAGTTCCACAAAATAAAAGAACACGACAAATATATGGTTCAGGGTGAATGGAGCGAGGACTACGTTGTTGTTCAGGAGATAGAAGCATCAACAAAAGAATTAGAAAAGAATGCCGAATTGATGAACAGATACCGTTTAATCACTTTCAAAATGCCTTCTAAACGTATCCAAAAATATCTTAAAAATTGCTATAAAATAGACAATATCGTTGCACCTCAAAGATACAAAGGTGCAGGTACAAAAGCAATACAAACTGTTTTAGACAGAAGTTTGGCAGACAAAGACACCCAAGGCAGACTGGTTGTTTATGCAGAAATCACTGACGGTCAAACATCACCTGCAGGGTTCTTCTACAAATTAGGCTTCCGATTTGTTGATAAATCAATGAACGAAGTTATGGAAAATTGGTTAAAGAAAAACATTGAAACTGAAGCACCAAAAATTACAGGCATGATGTATTTGCCAAAAGGGAATATAAACAAGTTAATGATGTATAACAAAAATCTATTATAAAGTTTCTTAATTAAAGTATAAAGGTAAGGTTAATGTAGGTTTATGAAAGCGGCGGATAAAATATCCGCCTTTTATTTTTCGATATCTTCCGTAAAATAGTTCCAAACTTTTTGGCAAATATTTTTTATAAATTCAAAAACTTTTGAAACTTTTGATTTCCATATTGAAACAGTTAAGAAAATGTTTTGATAAATACTATAATCGGTAGGTACAATAGTACTTTTAAAGGTTTTTATATCTTGTATAAATGCATATATTTCTATTGCAATAAGTATAATAGGTAATACGTAATATGATGTTATAAAAAACAACATGATATATACATAACCCCAAATGGATATACACATAAACAAACAGAAAAATATTAATAATGTAGTTAGGGGATAAATAAGAACTCTTAAAAACTTTAAGTTTTTAATAACATTTCGTATAAGTATAATATACAGTAATACAAATGGTACAATAAATAATGCATATTTTATTTGGTCAGAAAATTTAATAGAACTATTTGCTCCGCCAATACCTAATGCTCCACCATAAGGCATAACTACAAATATAAAAAAGCAACTTAAAATAACAGATAAAACGATTGACAGTAATATTTCTTTTCTATTTTGTTTGGATAAATATGCTAATTTATTTAAAAATATTCTAAATTTCATATCAAAATTATAAATCAAGTAAATTTCATAATCAATTGTAACAACTTTGTAATATTTTAAGTCAAATCGTGAAAAAATTTATAGAATAAAATTATAGGATATTTAATATATCCTACGGCAATTTGATAAAATATACATTTATGATTTTATTCCCCAAATTGTCAGTTTATATATTTACAAAATATTTCAGGGGCGAATTATATGGCACAAATTATTCGATTGATGTGACAGGCGAAA
>CAMHDG010000268.1 GCA_946183815.1 uncultured bacterium
TTACTTTTTTAGGTAAGGTTAGTAAGACGCTTCTTGTTAAACGACCAAAATTTGACTCAAAAGCGATTGACTTCTTTAAAAGGGCTGTCAGACTGAATGACGATAAAGTTATGCTTATGATTATAGAAGAACTTGAAAAAATTGGCGTAACAGTTCTTGATCAGACAGTTTTTATAAAAAATTTGATGATACCTTCAGGTGTTTTAGGTACGGTTAAACCAACACAAGAACAAATTGATGATGTAAACTATGGTTATGAAATTGCTAAAGAAATAGGGAAACTTGATATTGGTCAATCAGTTGTCATAAAAGATAAAATGATTATGGCAGTTGAGGCAATAGAGGGTACTGACAAATGTATAGCCAGAGGCTGTAAATTGGCTAAAAAGGATGCTTGTATAGTAAAGGTTGCAAAACCAAAGCAGGATAAGCGTTTTGATATTCCTGCAATAGGTTTGAGAACTCTTAAAACTATGCATAAAAATAAAGCAAAACTTATTGCTGTTGAGGCAGGCAGTACGATTATTGTTGATCAGGAAAAAACTATTCAATTTGCTGATAAGCATGGCATCGTTATTATGGCAATTTAGCAAATGGAAAATGGAAAATGGAAAATTTAAAAAAAATTTTCATTATTACAGGCGAATATTCAGGTAGTATGCATGCGGTTAGGGTGGTTGAGTGTTTAAAAACTCAATATCCGGATTTAATAATAGAAGGAATTGGTGACGATAATTTAGAAAAAGCAGGGGTTAAACTGTTTGAAAACCATTCTAAAATGTCTGCTGTCGGGCTTTCTCCACAGATTGTTTATAACCATTTAAGACTGGGTAAAAGATTAGTTGATTACCTTACTAAAGAATATAAACCTGATTTGGTTTTAATGATAGACTATGGTGCTTTTAATTTGTCTGTATCAAAGTTTTTGAAACGTAACGGTATAAAAACGTTTTATTATATTCCTCCTCAAGTCTGGGCAAGCAGAAAATGGCGGATAAACACTATAAAGAAAAATATTGATAAGGTTTTATGTATCTTTCCGTTTGAGGTTGAGTTATATAAATCGTACGGGATAGATGTTCATTATTGCGGACACCCTTTAGTGAAACAGTTGCCTGATAAGGCTAATCGTGACGAGTTCTTTGAAAAACATGGGCTTGATAAGAATAAAAAACTTGTTTCTATCTTCCCCGGCTCAAGAGTTTTTGAATTAAAATATCTTATGCAGTTGTTTATAAAATCTGCAAAATTATTGAAAAAATTTCATCCTGATTTGCAGTTCATAATATCTCACGCACCAAATTTATCTGAAAAAAATTATAATAAATATTTAAAAGGTGATGATACATTTAAGATTATAAAAGGTGAAAACCAAGCACTTTTGAGTGTTTCGGATGCTTTGATTTTAGCATCGGGAACGGTTGCGTTAGAGGCAACTCTTTATCAGGTTCCAATGATTATTTCTTATCGTGGTCCATGGTTATTTTATTTGATTTATTTGATTGTAAGATGTATAAAACGTGTATCTTTACCTAATATAATTATGGATAAAACGATAGTGCCTGAACTCATACAGGGTAAAGCGACCGTAAAAGATATAACATCAGAGATAGAGAAAATTCTCTATGATGAAGAATACAGACAGAATTATATTAACCAACTCGGAGAGGTAAAATCAAAATTATCAGACAAATATTCTGCCCAAGAGGTTGCAAACGTAATCTGTGAAGAATTAAGGTAAAGGGGTAAAGGGGTAATTTGGTTAATTATTGTTTAGCGGTATTGAGGATGGTAAAATGTTGGGAAAATTTAGTAGGTAGATCAGGTATTGCCTGACAAACTTATTAATATATAATTGTGTTGCCCCTCACCCCAACCCTCTCCAAGTCGGAGAGGGAGTCCATAATCGTTAAAGACTTTCCTCCTCCAACTTGGAGGAGGTTAGGAGGAGGAGCAATAAGGCAACGAAGTTATATTGCACACATAGTATATATATCGGACTTTGCCCGATAAAATGAATATAAAGTCCTAAAGCAGGTAGGTTAGGCACCGCTTGACACTTTACTTATTATAATATTTATTATCTAAAAAGCCCATGTAATTTACCCCAAAAAGTAAAAGCGACAACTTAAAGGTTATCGCTGATATTAAATCACAATTATATGTGTTGTATGATTTATGATTATTTATTTTTTATTATTGTTTTTTTACTTTTTTTGTTTGGAGTTTCCCAAATTCTTCAACTTTGCCTGCTAAAATTGAATCATAGATAGCACGTTCATCTTTTGCGGTAAATCTGTTTGATTTAGTTGAGTTTCTTTGACCCTCAAGTATGCTTCTGTTTGCATCTGCGAGTGTTTCTCTTATATCTCTGATAGAGAACATCCTGTTACCTTGAGCATCTGTTTTCTTCAACATATAGTTAACAAGTTTCTTGTTTTTACCATTAATTCTTCTGTATAAATCTACTGCTTCTTCGTTGCTTACGGAAGAATGTTTTT